>CBFGLP010000613.1:0-3745 GCA_965649595.1 uncultured Myxococcales bacterium
CCGGCGTGCTGACGGCGACCGCGATCAGCCTGCTGGTGTTTGGCCGCCTCCACGGCCTGACGCTCGCGTTCGGGGCCTCGTTGATCGGCGTGTGCATCGACTACCCGATCCACCTGTTCAACCACCACCTGCTCGCGCAGCACGACCCGAACGAGCCCGAGCCCGGCCTCGCGTCGCTGCGGCGGATCCGACCAGGGCTCTTGCTCGGCGCCCTGACCACGAGCGCCGGGTTCATCGGGCTGGGTTGGACCGCGTTTCCGGGCGTGCGGGAGATCGCCGTGTTCGCGGCGCTGGGGATCCTCGCCGCGTTGCTGACCACGATGTTCGTGCTGCCGCCGCTGTTGCCCGCGCGACCGCGTCCGGTCCGGCTTCAGCAAGCCCTGGCGCGCGGCGCCGAGCGAGTGGTGAACGCGATGCACGTGCGGCGTCGGGTGTTGCTCGTGCTGCCGATCGCCGCGTTGACCCTCATGGCTGTCGCGCTGCCGCGGCTCGAGTTCGAGGACGACGTCGCGGCGCTCAGCCAGCCCGATCCCGATCTCTTGGCCGAGGACGAGGCCGTGCGAGCCCTGGTCTCGCGGATGGACGCCGGTCGTATGATCGTGGCGATGGGCCGTGACGACGCCGAGGCGCTCGCCCGCAACGACCGCGTGCACGCGCGCCTGCAGGCGGCCGTGGCCGCGGGCGAGCTGGCCGAGTTCCGCTCGGTGCACGCGTTCTTGTGGTCACCCGAGCTGCAAGCCCGCAACCGCGCCGAGTTTTGTGCCCGCGACACGCTCGCCGCCGATCTCGACGCCGCGTTCGCCGAGGCCGGCCTACGCAGCGGAGCCTTCGACGAGTTCGCTGCGGATCTGCGTCGGCTCTGCGCTGACGGTTCTGTCAGCCCCCCGGGGGCTGAAGGGCAGCCCGCCCCGCTCGACTGGGACACGCTGGCTGCCTCGCCGCTCGGACCTGCGGTCGCGTCGATGCGGGTCGAGCTCGAAGTCGAGGACCAAGGCGAGCACGTCGCGTTCTTGACCCTGCTGCGCGGCGTCGAGGATCCCGCCGCGCTGGCCGAGCGGATCGCCGACCTCGACGAGGTCGTGCTCTTCGATCAGCGCGCGCTGCTGGCCGAGATCTACGGACGCCACCGCGCGCAGACGATCGAGCTGGTCGGGATCGGGCTCTTGACCATGCTCGCGGTCTTGTTCGCTCGCTACCGCCGAATCGGCCCGAGCCTGGCCGCGTTCACACCGGCCCTGCTCGCGGCCGGCACCACGATCGCGCTGCTCGTGCTGCTCGGCTACTCGATCACCATGCTGCACGTCGTCTCGCTGCTCTTGGTCCTGAGCATGGGCGTCGACTACGGCGTGTTCGTGACCGAGACCGGCGGTGACTCGCACAAAGTCTCGTCGACCGTCGTCAGCCTGCTCGCATGCTGCTTGTCCACGGTGCTCGCGTTCGGGCTGCTCGGGATGTCGAGCAACCCGGCCCTGCGCGCGATCGGCCTGACCACCGGGCTCGGCGTGCTGTTCAGCTTGATCCTCGCTCCGACCACGCTGGTGCTGCTCGGCGCCCGCGTGGCCGCCAAACCACCGAAGTCCGCATGATCGATCACCAACGTCGCGCCCCGCTCGTCCTGCTGGTCTCGCTGCTCGTGCTCGGCTGTCACGAGGGCCGCGAAGGTCAGCCTCCCGACACGGGCGGACCGCTGGTCGAGGGCGAGGGTCGCGAGCCCGCGTCCGACTCCGGCGAAGGTGCGCCGGCGGTCTATCCCGGCGAGCTGATCCCCACCGAGCAGCTCGGCAACGACTTCCTCGCTCGTCAGCGGCTGTCGGGTCGCCACGGTGAGCACGAGTTCCGCTTCGAGGCCGTGCTGCAGCTGCGCGACGGCGTGCTCACGGTGCTCGGTCTGACCCCCTTCGGCAGCAAGGCCTTCGTGCTGACCCAGCGCGGCACCGAGGTCGAGTTCGAGGCTTACATCGATCGCGAGCTGCCCTTTCCGCCCGACTACATCTTGCAAGACATCCACCGGACCTGGTTTTGGCACACGCAGCTGCCGTGGGCTGATCAGCCGCCTGCCGAGGAGCACCCGAAGGCCGAGGTCGCTGGCGAGCGGGTCAGCGAGGTGTGGAGCGATGGCAACCTAGTTCGGCGGACCTTCGAGCGCCTCGACGGTGCGCCCGCAGGCCAGCTGCGGATCGACTACCTAGGCGGCCATCGCAGCGGTCGACCGGCGAGCAAGGTCGTGCTCGAGAACGGTTGGTTCGGCTATCGACTGGAGATCGAGACGATCGAATGGAAGTCGATCTGACCGCGCGATCTCACTCCAGCGCTCGCTCGCTCGGCGTCGGCGCCCACTTCGGCGATCCAGATCACGCGTGAGCCTTGCAGCCCCCCGCAGCCAGGGGCGCACCTTCGTTCGGCTGTTCAATCCTACGCCCCGTTGTTATTTTGCCGCGCCCGCCTTCCCCCCCGATGCCCCAAGGCGTTCCCATCACGGCCTACTCTGCCTGCAACGGCCTCGGCCAGACCACCTCCGAGGTGCTCGACGGGCTATTCGCCGGTAGGCGTGGGCTGACCCCAGCGGCCCCCGAGTTCGCGGTACCCACCTGGCTCGGCGCGATCCCAGGCGAGCTCCCGCCGATGCGCGAGGATCTCCAGCGGCTCGACAGTCGCCAGGCTCGGATCGCCCAGCTCGTCACCCTGCCGCTGGTCGACGCGCTCGAGCGCGCCAAGCAGCGCTGGGGGTCCGAGCGCATCGCGTTGATCCTCGGCACCAGCACGGCCGGGATCGCCGAGAGCGAGCGGGCCTACGTGCACCACCGCGAGCACGGCCAGCTCCCGCCCGAGTACGCGCTCGAGCGGCAGCACGCGCTCTATGCCACGGTCGAGGTCGTGCGCGCGCTGACGGGCGTGCGAGGCCCCGGCTACGTGGTCTCGACCGCGTGCTCGTCGAGCGGCAAGGTGTTCGCGTCGGCGCAGCGGATGATCGAGGCCGGCCTGGTCGACGCGGCGCTGGTCGGCGGGATCGACAGCTTGTGCAAGATGACCGTGCGCGGCTTCGCCTCGCTCGAGGTGCTCTCGCCCGAGCCCTGCCGGCCCTTCTCCAGCGAGCGCCGCGGCATCAACATCGGTGAAGGAGCGGCGCTGCTCTTGCTCGAGCGCGCGACCACTCGCGAGGGCCGGGCGATCGATCACCTCGGCGTCGAGCTGCTCGGCGTCGGCGAGAGCTCGGACGCCCACCACATGACCGCGCCGCACCCCGAGGGTGTCGGCGCCCGCATGGCGATGGCACGCGCGCTGGCGATCGCGGGCGTCGACCCCTCGGCCGTCGATCAGATCAACGTCCACGGCACCGGCACGACCAAGAACGACGAGACCGAGAGCCGGGCGATCCTCGAGCTGTTCGGGAGCGATCGGATCGGGCCGAATCGAGAGCGGGACCTCGCCCTGGTCGCGACCAAGGGCTACACCGGTCACATGCTCGGTGCCGCGGGAGCGACCGAGGCCGTGTTCGTGATCGCCAGCATCGAGCGGGCCCTGCTGCCCGCCAGCATCGGCTGCGATCCGATCGACGAGCAGCTCGCCCCCGTCAACCGAACCTTGCGCGCGCGAGCCAGCCGCTGCGTGCTGAGCAACTCGCTCGCGTTCGGCGGCTCCAACGTGTCCGTGCTCCTGGGGGCCTCGAAATGAGCGGCGCGCGAGTCTGGCTGCGTGGCGTCGGTGTGTGGACGCCAGCCCACGCGGGCTTCTCTGCCTGGATCGA
>CBFGLP010000614.1:0-4061 GCA_965649595.1 uncultured Myxococcales bacterium
CCCGTCCGTAGCACCCCAAGCCCCCCAGCGGGGGGCCAGACGACGACTGCGAACCCGAAACCAGCCCACCGAAGCCGCAAAGCGGCTTCGCGGCCGCAAAGCGGCCGTGCGTGGCTGAGTCTCCAGCGCCTGCGGGGGGCATAGATAGCCGCCGTGCGTGGCTGAGTGCACGATGCCTGCGGGGGCCATAACGGCTAGACCGTCGGAGCTCACACGCCTACGCTCGCGGGGCACATGCGGGTCAACGTGCTCCTTCACGGCCGCTGCTTCGACGGCGCTAGCTCCGCGGCAATTTTCCGGGCGTTCTTCCGGGAGCAGGCCTCGAGCGCCCGCTTCGAGTTCATCTCCAAGCACCACCGCCGCGGCGACCCCTTCGAGGACGCCGACTTCGAAGGTGCCGACGAGGCGGTGGTCGTGGACTTTCGCTACACCCAGCGACCCGAGCTGACGTGGTACTTCGACCATCATCGCTCGGCCTTTCAGCTCCCGGGCGACCGCGAGCACTTCGAGGCCGACCGCAGCGGCAAGAAGTTTCACGACCCTTCGGCGCCGAGCTGTGCTGGCTACGTGGCCCGAGTCGCGCACGAGCAGTTCGGCTGCGACCTCTCCCGTCACGCCGAGCTGATCCGCTGGGCGGAGATCATCGACTCGGCCGACTTCGCCAGCCCCGACGTCCCAGTCCTCTACGAGGAGCCCGCGCTGCAGCTGGCGGCCTGGATCCAGACCGCCAGCGACCCCGAAGCGATCAGCGCCTTCATCGGCGACCTCCTCGAGGTGCCGCTGCGGGACCTCGCCCAGGCTGACTATGTGCGGCAGCTCGTCGAGCCTCGCCTCGACAACCATCGCCGCGACATCGAGCTGATCCGTCAGGTCCACCAGGTCGACCACGGCGTGCTCACCTATGACCTGCTCGAGCACGGGCCCCGCGTGCTGAGCCACTTCATCCCCTACTTCCTCGAGCCCAAGATCCGCTACACGGTCGGGGTGTATGCGCATACCGACGGCGATCTTCGGCTCTCCGTCGGTTACAACCCGTGGCTGCCCGCCAAGGCGCGCGAGTTCGATCTCGCCAGCCTCTGCGAGCGACACGGCGGCGGTGGGCACCCCTACGTCGCTGGGGCTTCGTTCGCGCTCGAGCATGCCGAGGATCTGCGCCGAGCGGCTGTCGAGGTCGTGTCGGTCTTGAGTGGGCGCAAGCCAGCATGAGCGACCGAGATCAGTCGAGTCAGTCGAGTCAGTCACCCACATCCGAAGGCCTCGTCGAGATCCTGGTCCGGCTGCGCACACGGGTGGATCGCCACTTCGACGATGCCCTCGCTCGCACCCCCGAGGGGTTCGCGTGCAAGCCTGGCTGCTGGGAGTGCTGTCGGCCGCGCTTCTCCGTGTTCGAGGTCGAGGCGGCACCGATCCGACAGGCGCTCGCCGACATGGCAGTGCACGATCCCGAGACCCGCGAGCGCGTGCGCCAGCAAGGACACGACGCCGAGCTCGGCCACTGCGCGCTGTTGATCGACGGCCGGTGCAGCGTCTACGAGCAACGGCCGATGATCTGCCGGTCGCACGGACTGCCGGTCGGGTTCCAGGATCCCGACGACGCGCAGGGCGTGTTCGTGGATCACTGCCCGCTCAACTTCGTGGACGCCGAGGTTCCGGTCGAGAGCGTGCTGATGCTCGACGCGGTCAACCGGCCCTTGGCGGTGTTGGCCGAGCTATGGAATCGCGGCGCGCCTCGGGTCGCGCTGGCCGATCTGGCCACCGAGGGCGACCAATGAGCCGGTCCCGCTTGGTGTGGGAGCGCTACGAGGACCAGCATCGGCGCTGGCCGACCGAAGGTCGCCACATTCTGGCTCAGTACGACGAGACCTCGGTCGTCGTCTATCAGGCCTATCGGGCGAGCATCGGCAACTACGCCGTCGAGCACCAACAATTCGGCGGCGAGTGGTCGTTCGACCGGATGAGCTGGATCAAGCCGAACTTCCTGTGGATGATGTATCGTTGCGACTGGGCGCGATCGGCCGGGCAAGAGGTCGTCCTGGCCATTCGGCTCGATCGCCGTGGTTTCGAGCAAATCCTCGCCGAAGCGATTCACTCGAGCTTCGTGCCCGAGGTCTATCCGAGCCACGCCGAGTGGCAGCAGCGCATGCGTCGCTCGAGAGTGCGCCTGCAGTGGGATCCCGATCATGATCCCTTTGGCCACAAGTGCGCCCGGCGGGCGATCCAGCTCGGCCTGAGGGGCGAGACCCTGCGGCGCTTCGGCACCAAATGGATCGTGAGCATCGAAGACATCAGCGAAGCGGTCCGCGAGCAACACGCCCACGTGCGCAGCCACCAGCTCGACCGGCTCGAGACCCCGAGCGAGCGAGTGTTTCCGGTCGAGGATCCCGCGATCGTCAGCCATCTCGGGCTCGCCGAGGCCTGAACATACTCCCTGGCTGCTGATCCGCGCCAAGCCGTGGCTCGCCATCGATGACGCCCGGCTCCGGGCGGTCGTGCCTGGCTGCGCTCGCGTGATAGCAACCGCAGCGAGCCCTCACGTGCACGCGGCCGTCAATCGACATCCCCCCGAAGGCCGGGCGCTCGCGGCCGGGCTCGCATGGCGCTGCATCGGCGCGGCGATGTTGGCCTCGATCCTCGTCGGGTGCGATTGGCCGCGGGACAACCGCGGCACCCTCGAGCGCCTCGAGAGCGGCGGACAGCTACGCGTCGGCGTGGCGGCGAATCCTCCTTGGACCACGGTCGACGCGGGCACGGTGGGCGGGATCGAAGCCCGCTTGGTCGAGGGCTGGGCGCGCGAGCTCGGCGCTCCCGTGCGCTTCGAGCCGGGACCGGAGGCGGAGCTGGTCGAGCGCCTGCATCGCTGCGAGCTCGACGTGTTGATCGCCGGGCTCGAAGAAAAGACCCCATACGAGCCCAAGCTGGCCCTGACCCAGCCCTACCTCGAGAGCGTGACGGGAGCCAACGAGCCGGGGCGCGAGGAGAAGCGGGTAATGGCGGTCTGCCAAGGCGAGAGCGCGCTGCTGCTGTCCTTGGACCGGTTCTTGCTGGCTCGAGGCAAGGCGATGCTCGAGCGGGAGGCGGCGCAGTGACGCACGAGCTGCCGCCCGAGCAAGAGGCAGTGCTCCGCAAGGCGCGGTGGTTGGAGATCGTCACGCTGGTTTACATCGTGACCGCGGCGATCTTCCTCTACGCGACCATGGGCTCGTCTCAGGCCATGCGGGCCAGCTTCTTCGAGGACGTCATCAGCAGCGCGCCAGCGATCGCGTTTCTCGTGTGCGTCCGCATCGCTCGGCGCCCCCCGGACGCGAAGTTTCCCTACGGCCGACACGCTGCGGTAGGCATCGGTTATCTGATCGCTTCGCTGGCGCTCATGGCCATGGGCGTGTTTCTGCTCGCCGAGGCCGCACACAAGCTCGTCACCAATCAACGGACGACGATCGGCGGCATGCAGCTGTTCGAGCGAACTGTTTGGGCGGGCTGGCCGATGTTCGTCGCGCTGCTCTACACCGCCGTGCCCTCGGCCATCCTCGGCCGCATCAAGATGAGGCTGGCACCCCAGCTACACGACAAGATCCTCTATGCCGACGCCAAGATGATGAAGGCCGATTGGATGGCCGAGACCGCGACCGCGATCGGTGTCGCAGGCGTGGGCTTCGGCCTGTGGTGGATCGACCCGCTAGCCGGGGCGCTGGTCGGCGCGGACATCTTCAAGGATGGGCTCACCAACATCCGGGTGGCGATGCACGACCTGATGGAGCGGCGGCCGATGAAGACCGATCGCTCGGGTCCAGAGGACCTGCCGGACATCCTGAAGGAAAAGATCGAGTCGTTCGACTGGGTGGAGGCCGCCCGGGTGCGCCTGCGCGAGACTGGCCACGTCTTTTATGGCGAGGTGTTCGTGCGCCCGCGCAGCGGCACACAGAACTTGCCGCGGCGCGTGCGAGAGGCCATGGCCGACGTACGCACGCTCAACTGGCGGCTACGAGACATCGTCATCACCCCGGTCGACGACCTCATGCTCGTCGAAGGGGCCCCACGCGAGGGCTGAGCTGCCGAGTCAGCCC
>CBFGLP010000615.1:0-2983 GCA_965649595.1 uncultured Myxococcales bacterium
TGATCGGTCGCAGGCCCTTGCGTCCGCGCTTGATCAGCTCGCGCGCGACGGCGTCGTCCTCGTGCTCGAGCGCCTGCTCGGCGACATCGAGCAGCTCGGCGGCCTCGCGAGAACGATCGACGCGCTGCAGCGCGACGACCAGACCCGCGAGCACCCGGGGGTGACCGCCGAACGCCTCGCGGGCCTTCTCGAGGTGCTCGACGGCCTCTTTGTTGTGGCCCGACTCCGAGAGCAGGACGATGCCGAAGTCGAGGTGATCGCGGCCGGTCAGACACTCGAGCTTGGCGAGCTTGGTCAGCAGCTCGCGCGCCTCCTTGCGATCGCCGGCGAGCGTGAGCGCATGAGCCTGGGCGGAGATCAGCGGCGCCTTGTCGGGGTGCTTGCTGACGCGCTCGGCCTCTGCGAAGGCGCGCGCGGCAGCGCGGGCGTCGTCGGCCCGCATGAGCAGCAGACCCTCTTGCATGCGCAGCCACGCGTGCGGGGCGAAGAGCTTGACGGTAGTGTTGTTGCGCAGGCTCTCGATCAGCGCGTGGACCCCCGAGCGACGCACCTGCTTGGCCTTCTGCGCCAAGCGACCCAGCACCACTCGCTCGACGATCGCCGGGATCGCCACGAACGCGACGACGCCGAGGCCGACCACCGCCCACCCGATCGCTTGTCCGCTCAGCGCGGCGGTCAGCCATCCGGCGAGGATCAGCAGTAGGGCGATCCAGGCTCGCAGCACCAAGCCGCCGATCGGGCGGCCCGACTGCTGCCAGAGCTCGTCGGGGATCGTCGGCTCGAGATCGGACCGTTCAAGCTGTACGAGCGGACCAGACACGGTCGCGCAAAATGCCTGACGCGCGCGAAGGGAGCAAGCCGAGCCGTGATCGCGCAGCGTGGGCGGGCAGGTCGCGAGCCACCTGCATCCGACCGACCCCGTCGTGCTTGGCGAGGGGCCAAAGTGGACGCTTGGGCGCGAAACTGACGCACTCGCCCGTCCGCATGGTTTCGCGGACATCACGACAGGTTTGACGGTGTGGCTGCTACCATGCCGGGGCGTGAGCCAGGCGCCCGATCTCGGTCAATTCGTTCAGCACCGCCAGCTCGATGCCTACGAGCAGGGCATGGCACGCCACAGCTATGCGTACGGGGTCGATCTCCGACGCTCGCGCTGGCTGGCCGGGTCGACCGTGGGCAACGCGGTCGTTCGGGCCGTCGATCGCGCCTGGCCCCGCTTGGCGGCGCACCTGATGGACGAGGCAATGCAGGACGGGCACCGGACCCCGACCGAGCTGCTCGCCGAGATCGCGTCACACATGAGCTTGCTGCGGGCTCCGCTGCCGACGGTCCGCTTGCTGCGGCCGAGCGCTCGCGGCCGCTGGCCGCTGGTCACCCCGCTCGGAGCCACGCGCGGCGGTGCGACTTGGTTGGTGCTCGACGTCGAGGCTCTGCTCGCGCTCGATCCCACCACCCGCGCCTTCTTGCTCGGTGCGGGGCTCGGTCACCTGCACTGCGATCACGCGGTCTACTTTTCGGCCTATCTGCTCGCGTCGCGGCGGGTCGGGCAGAGCGACGCCGAGGCCGGCGAGTCGGGCATCAGCGTGCGGATGGTTCGTTCGATCCTCGCGCCGTGGACTCGGCTGATGTCGTTCTCCGCCGACCGTGCCGGCCTGCTCTGCTGCGGCGACCTCGATCGGGCGATCATGGCGCTCGAGAGCCCGCCGGTCCCGGTCGGCGAAGGCGCCCTGCGTGCCTACGAGTGGCTGCCCCCGGTGCCCGACACGGCAACGCGCGTGCACGCGCTGCAGGAGTTCGCCCAGTCGACGATCTTCGCGCGAGTCAGCGCGATGCGAGCTCGCCAGCGCGAGCTCTCGCTCGAGCTCTCGCCTCCCGTGCTGCGGCCCTCCGCGAGCGAGAGCGAGGGCGCCGAGGCCCCGTCCAAGCCACCGCCCGTCGACGTCCACGTGCCCGCCGATGCGTGGTCGTTGGCCCGCGTCGACGCGCGCCTGACCTCGCGGTTGCGCTTGCTCTGATCCCCTTCATCCCCGCACCCGACGATCATGCTGGACGATCTGCCCGCCACCGCCGAGGGTCGCCTCGCCGACGCTGCCCGCCGCCTCGCCGAGCTCGCCCGCGAGCTTGGTCACCCCGATCTCGCGGATACGATCCGCGACGACGCCAAGCGCCGCCTCGATGACGGGCGCGTGCGGATCGTCGTGCTCGGGGAGATCAAGCACGGTAAGAGCTCGCTAATCAACGCGCTGCTCGGGGCGCCGCTGCTGCCGGTCGGGGTCACGCCGACGACGGGCGCCGTGGTGGTGATCCGGGTCGATCCGGACGCGCGTGAAGGACAGGCCGCTCGCACGGGGACCTTCTTGCTGCACGCCGATGGGACCCGAGAGCCGCTCGAGCGCCAGCCCTTCGAGGGGCTCGCGCGCGGGCGCGAGGTCGCGATCGCCGAGCCAACGAGCGCCGAAGGCCCGAGCAGCGAGCCCGCGAGCGAAGCCGAGGGTGAACGCGAGGCGTCGAGCGAGCCAGCGATCGAGCCCGCCCCGCGCAAGCTCGCCGGAACGCCCGAGCTGCTTGTCGAGCCCGGCCGGCTCCCTGCCGCGCTCGAGCTGATCGACACGCCGGGGTTCAACGACATCGCCCGCTTCCGAGCTGCGATCAGCCGCAGCGAGCTGCCTCGCGCCGACGTGCTGGTGCTGGTCCTCGACGCCACGCAGGTGCTCAGCCGCAGCGAGCTCGGGCTGATCCGCGACGCGATCGCGGCGGTCGGAGGCCTCGACGGCAGCGGGGCGCGCTGCATGCTGGTCATCAACCGCATCGATCTGGTGGCCGAGGAGGATCGGCCGAAGATCGTCGAGCACATCCGGGCCGGGCTCGCCACGGTGATCCCCGGTCCGCTCGAGCCGTTCTTGACCGACGCCAAGACGGCCCTGCGGGATCCGGAGGCGCAGAGCGAGCCGGTGCTGGCGGTCAGGCGCCTGCGCGACGAGCT
>CBFGLP010000616.1:0-5103 GCA_965649595.1 uncultured Myxococcales bacterium
AACGGCGAGCCGCTCGGGCTGGTCCACCGCGACATCAACCCGACCAACATCCACGTCGGCTACGACGGGCTCGTCAAGATCGTCGACTTCGGCATCGCGGCCACGCGCGCCTCGGCGGTCGAGGGTAATCGCGGACCGGCCCAGTTCGCCGGCAAGCTCTCGTACATGCCGGCCGAGCAGGTGCTCGGCGAGCCGCTCGACAACCGCGCCGACATCTTCGCGATCGGCGTGATCCTCTACGAGATGTGCCTCGGTCGCCGGCTCTTCCGTGGCCGCCCCGACGAGGTCCGTCAGCGCATCTTGGGCGGCGACATCCCGGCGCCGACATTCGTCTCGCCCGGGTTTCCGCCCACGCTCGAGGCGATCATCATGCGCGCGCTCGAGCTCGACGCGGGCGATCGCTACCAGAACTGCGATCACATGTATCGCGAGCTCGAGGCCTTCATGCAGGAGGCCTCGCTCGTGTGCACGCCGCGAAAGATCAGCGCGTTCATGTCCTCGCTGTTCGGCGAGGGCGCGCCGGCCGAGGTCGACTACGACGATCAGTACGACGACCTCGGCGACGAGGCGCTCGACTTCGACGCGTTCGATCAGCTGCGCGGGTCCGACGAAGAGGACGCGCCCGAGTGGGCTCGGCAGATCGAGCCCAACGTGACCGACACGCGGGGGGCCGGCGAGCCTGCGAAGCCGCGCCGCTCGATGACGATCGGCAACCTCGAGGAGCTGGTCGCCGACATGAAGCGCGACGGCGCGCCCGAGGACTCGGGTGTTCGCAAGCGCGAGCCGGTCAAGCCCGCGTCCGGCAAGCAGCCGGTCGCCGCGCCAGCGGCCAGCCCGAGCAACGAGGACAGCACCGGCGGACGCAAGCGGGTGCGAGCTCGCGGCAGCGCGCCCACGCGTGCTGCGTCGCGCCCGATCGCAACGACCCGCCATACGATCTCCACCGCCGCGCTCGAGACCGGGGTCACCGGCTCGTTCGGTCAGGGGGTCGTGACCGAGCAGACCAAGCGCGGCAACCCGCTGGTCTGGATCGCCGCGATCGTCATCCTCGCGGCGCTCATCTACTTCGGGTACACGATCGTGAACGCGAAGTGAGCAGCTTCGACTAGCTCGAACTCGACTGGCTCGGGTTCGACGACTTCTTCGGATCAACTGGGAAACAAGGGAGCTCTTCGTCGCATATGGCAGCGCAGTCGCCCTGGAACGCGTTCGCGGCCTTCCAGGTGTTCGGGGACCACGTCCCCATGGAGGGCTTCTCGCTGCTGGTCCGCATCACTCCGGCACGCAGCGTGCTGGAGCGCTTGCTCGAGTGGCGTGCGGCTACCCAGCCGGCCCTCGATCCCGAGCTCGCGATCATGACGGTCCGGGCCGGCCTCGGGCTCCTGCACTCGGGGGTGGTCGCGTTCGCGTATGCGAACTCCGAAGAGACGATCATCTTGTTGCGGCGCGACGCGGTGTCCGATGTCGGGCAGTCGCTAGCGATCCACGACTACCTGGTGTCCGACTACGCGGCTCGGCTGGCGCTCTTGATCGGGCGCTCGCTGCCTGCGATCGGGCGGATCTACGAGCTCCCGGACATCGGGGTCGTCCGCAAGGCGTTTCGCGCGGCAGTCGACGATCTCGAGCAGTCGACCCCGCTGCGCTCGGCGACCCGGCTCGGAGCCCAGCTGCGCGGGCGCGGCGAGCCGTTTCACGCTTCGATGGTCGAGACCCTCGAGGAGCAGACCAGCTTGTTGCAGCACCACGGCGTCGACATGGACACGCTCCCGACCTGGTGGTGGCGTGGGATCGCGGCGCGCGTGGGGCCGGCTCAGGGGCTCGAGCTGTGGTCCGAGCTGCCGCCGACCGACGACATGCTGCGCTTGATCGCCTAGCGTGGTGCGATCGCTGGCTCGGACTATCCTGTCGCGCATGCAGGACCACGCGCGCGGGCAGGGCGAGCCAGCCGGGCTCTACGTGCACGTACCTTTCTGCGCGCGTGCGTGCCCCTACTGCGACTTCGACTTCGAGGTCGGGCGAGCGGCGAGCTTGGCGGCTTCGATCGAGCGCTGGTTCGAGGGGCTCGAGCGCGAGTGGCAGGCGCGGCGCAGCGAGCTCGACTCGACGCGCTTCGACACCATCTACCTCGGCGGTGGGACGCCGAGCTTGCTCGGTCCGACGGGCCTGGCTCGTACGATCGAGTGGCTGCGCGAGCGCACGAGCGGAGCCCGCTTGCGCGAGCTGACCGTCGAGCTCAACCCCGAGCACGTCGATGACGCGATGATCGCCGCGCTGGTTGGGCAGGGCGTCGATCGGGTCTCGCTCGGCGTGCAGAGCCTGTCCGAGGCGGGCCTTCGTCAGCTCGGCCGCGCTCACGCGCCGGACGACGCGACCCGAGCGATCCAGCAGGCGGTCGCTGCGGGCCTGCGGACGAGCGCTGATCTGATCGTCGGTTGGCCGGGTCACGACGAGGCCCAGCTGCGCCACGACCTCGATCGTGTGCTCGAGCTCGGGGCCGAGCACATCTCGCTCTACGCCCTCACGATCGAGCCCGACACCCCCTGGCCCAAGCTCGTGCGTCGAGGCCTGCGGGTGCTGCCCGACGACGATCGCCAAGCCGAGCTGCTGATCGTCGCGGAGCAGCACCTACGCGAGGCTGGATGGATCCACTACGAGGTCGCCAGCCATGCGCGGCCGGGGGCCGAAGCGATCCACAACGGCAAGTACTGGCGCTGGGTCGACGTGCTCGCGCTCGGACCCTCGGCGGCGTCGGTCGAGCACCGCGAACGCGAGGTGGCTCGACGACGGAATCGTCGAGGGTTGGCGGCGTGGACGGCCGAGCCCGGCGAGCCGGGCGAGCTCGAGATCCTGAGCGGAGCCCAGGCCGCCGCGGAGGGCCTGTGGCTGGCTCTGCGAAGCCTGCGCGGGTTCGAGGTCGAGCTCTTCCTGCGCCGGTTCGGGGTCGACCGCTCGTGGCTCGACGCCCGCATCGCTCGCTCGCTCGCGCTCGGCAACCTCGAATGGGTCGACACCAACTCGCGAGAGCGGCTCCGCGTCGCGCCCGATCGCTGGCTCTGGCACGACAGCATCGCCGTCGATCTGTTGGAGTAGTAAGCGCGGCACAATAGGCGTAGAAAAGGGCGTGGCCCGAAATCCGGCCAGCGGTCTCTCTGAGCGGCAAGAGCGCATCTTGCTCGGGTTGTGTCGCCAGTACGCGATCGACGGCCGCCCTGTGGCCTCGGGGACGCTGTGCAGCTCGCTCGGCCTCGAGTGGTCATCGGCGACGATCCGCAACGAGCTGGCCGCGCTCGAGCGCGCGGGCTTGGTTCACAAGCCCCACGCGGCCAGCGGCCGCGTGCCTACGGCGGAGGGCTGGCAGATCTACATCGAGTCGGTCCCGCGCGGTCGCACGGCCCGACCCGAGCACAAGCGCCTGCTCGACGTCGGGCTGCGGGATCCGATCGATCCGCGGCAGGGCCTGCGCTCGGCCGCCCGCGTGCTGGCCGAGCTGGCTGGGTGCGTGGCGATCGGCTTCGTCGGTGAGGCGCGGCCGGGCGTCGTGCGAGCGGTCGAGCTGGTCCCCTTGACCAACGGTGGCGAGCCGGCGCGCGTGATCGTGATGCTCGGGCTCGAAGACGGGGCCAGCAGCGTGCGGACGATCGAGATCGCCCGTTCGCTGCTCGAGCGCGATGGCAACCTTCGACGCACGCAGGATCTCCTGCGCGAGCTGACGATCGGCCGCAGCCTCGAGCAGGCCGGCGATCACTTGCGCGAGCTGCTCGAGCAGCAAGAGGCGCGCGTCGATCTGTGCCTGGCCGAGGCGCTGCGGATCGGGCTCTTGCTGTGTGCAGCCTCGTTCGATCCCTTGTGGATGCAGGTCGCGGGGCAGGGCACGCTCGCCCGCGATGTCGCTCGAGAGGGCCTCATCGGCCCGTCGGGTCCGAAGGGATCGGCCCTCGACCCGGCGATGATCGGTGACCTGCTCGAGGTGCTCGAGGATTACCAGCACCTCGCCGAGATCCTGTGTCAGCTGCTGCCCGAGCCCGGCGAAGCGCCGCAGGCCTCCGTCCGACTCGACGTCTCGCTCGAGGCTTGGCGTGAAGGGCTCGGCCCGGCCCGCGACCAGGCCGCCTTCGTGCCGTCTGCAGGCTTGACCCTGGTGGGATGCCGCTTACGCTGGCCGTCGAACCACGACGAAGGACGCACAACCGGAGCCGTGGCGCTGCTCGGCAGCCCGCGGATGGATTACGAGGCCGTGATTCCTCTGGTAGAGTACGCGGCCCGGGCCATGGTCGTCCGCGGGTGAGTCCTCGACGAGCCCGGCCACGATCTCCGGCGTCCTCCTACAGGATCCGGCGACAGGATCCGGCGACCGGATTGCGACGGATCTGCAACGTATCAGGAGCCCCATGAGCGGAGATCAGCACAGCAACGACGCCGGCGACGACGAGCTCGCGCAGGCGCTACGCGACGCCGAGCAGGCGGTCGACAAGGTCAGGGCGGAGCGAGACGGTGACGACGTCGACACCGACGACGTAGACGAGCAGGTCACGGCCGCGCTCGCCGAAGAGCTCTCGGCCGCGCGCGCCGAGGCCGAGGGACTGCGCGACAAGTGGCTGCGGGCCGTCGCCGACCTCGACAACTATAAGAAGCGAACCCGGCGAGAGATCGATGACGCGATCCTTCGCGCGATGCAGGGCTTGTTGAGCGACTTCCTGCCGGTCGGCGACAACCTCGAGCGGGCCTTGTCCGCGCTCGGTCCCGACGTCGATCCGCAGGTGGCCAAGGGCCTCCAAATGGTCCGCCACGAGTTCTTCCAGGCGCTCGCCAAGCATGGCATCAAGCCGGTCGAGGCCGTGGGTCAGCCCTTCGATCCCAACCTCCACGACGCGCTCCAGCAGGTCGACTCGACCTCGCACGCGCCCGGGGTCGTGATGATGGAGTACGAGAAGGGCTACGTCCGCGGTGATCGCCTGCTCCGGCCCGCCCGCGTTATCGTGGCTGGGCCGGGCTCGACGGGCGAGCCTCCTGCCGCGGCGGGCTCGACCGAGCAACCGACCGGCTGACCCCCGAGGAAGCGCAGATGGGCGAACGGATCATCGGCATCGATCTCGGCACCACCAA
>CBFGLP010000617.1:0-5299 GCA_965649595.1 uncultured Myxococcales bacterium
TCGCGTGCGTGCAGTTGTGGATGCACTCGAGCACCGGGTGGCCGTTGCCTTCGAGCGCGTTCTCGAGGGTCTTCGACGCCGACGCGAAGTCGATCGCAATACAGAAGTCCTGCCGCCCACCCCACAAGACCATCGCCGGCATGATGTTGCCGCCCGGCTGCCAGGGCTTGATCAAGCCACCGACGCCGCCGGAGAGCGAGATGTAGCTGGCCAGGCGATCGCCGTGGCGGCTGGCCAGCATGCTCGAGAACATCGCGCCCGCGCTCACGCCCATCGCCGACACGCACTCCTTGTCGACCGCGAACTGCTCGGCCACGCAGGCAAGCATGTCGTCGAACAAGTCGAAGTCCTGCTCCATCAAGAAGTCGAGGTCGCTGACCGCGAAGGGCCAGCGGAAGGGCACGAGGTCCTCGACGTCGCGGCCGTTGGGGATGATCGCGATGAACCGGTAATAGTCGACCGCCGCTTGGGCATCCGCCCGCTCGTAGAAGCTATCCGCGTCGGCGCCGAGCCAGTGGAACATGACCATGACCGGCAGCACCTCGTCATCCTGCAGATCGCTGGGCACGACCAAGATGAAGCTGCGGGTGCCGCTGCTGGTGTCGATCTCGTTGAGCATGCCCGGCTCGAGCGTTGGGCAGATGCCGCCATAAGTCGGCAGCTCGGGCGCGAGCTCGGCCCCGGGCGGCGGCTCGGTGCCACACAGGGGAAGCATCGGCGGATCGCCGTCGCCATCACCGGTAGTGTCGGTGCTCTCCTCGGTCGACTCCGTGCTCTCTTCGGTCGACTCGGTGCTCTCTTCGGTCGACTCCGTGCTCTCCTCGGTATCGACGTCGTCGCTCGACTCGCTGGTCGTCGCGGTGTCGGTCTCGCTCTCGCCCGTGGTGTCGGTTGCCTCACCGACCTCGTCTCCGGACGGCTCGTCCTCGGCACACGCTAGCGCAGCGAGCAGAACCACGAGAGGGAGCGATCGGGACAGGGGCCACGAAGGTGCGGTCATTGGTGCATCCACCCAGGCAAGCGACGCGGGCAGAATATCGGATCCACCACGAGCACGGAGCACCAACGAGCGCGAACCAGCGAGCGCAGGCGCCCGCGAGAGTGTCACTTTCGCCCCTCAGCCCGGCTCACGCTCGAGGCTGCTCGCGTGGGCAGCGTGGAGGCTCAAGAACTCGGCCTCGTCCTTATCGGCGATCTCCGGGTGGATCAGGTTTAGAAAGCTGTAGGTTGCTGACGCCAGCAAGGTGACCCGCATCGGATCATCGAGCCCGCCTTGCAGCGCGGCTTGAAAGAGCGGGTGATCGGCGTTGATCAGCACCTGCTGGTCGCGCTGCTCGAACAGCCGGCCCCAGCTGCCCTGGCGAGCGACCGCGAGCGAGTCGAGGTGATGGTTGCCGAGCAGGCCCTCGCGCTTGCCTCGGACCAGGCGCAGCTCGGCCCGGATCGCGTCGAGCAGCAGCGACTCGGGGGTCGGGACCGGCTTGGCTCGCCGTCGGGCCTCGGCCGCCTCTCGCTCGACCTGCTTGGCTGCCTCGGCCTCCGCGCGAGCCTTGGTAGCCAGCTTGCGTGACTGCTCGGCCTGCTTGCGCTCGCGCTCGCGCTCGGCCGCCTCCCGCTCCGCTCGGCGACGGCGCTCGGTCGCCTCCCGCTCCGCTTGCTGCTGCTCGATCCGCCGACGCTCTCGCTCCTCCTCGCGCCGAGCCGCGAGCTCGGCCTCTCGTCGTCGCTCGGCCTCCCGCCGCTCGAGCGCCCGCTGGTGGGCGAGCTCCTCCGCCGAAGGACCATGCCAGAGCGAGAGGCTGGCCAGCTCGATCGGCCGCTCCCGCGCGGCGACCTCGGCCGAGATGTGGTGGCCGTCGGAGAGCGGCAGCAAGCGCAGGGCCCAGAGCCGATCGTAGAGCTGCTCGAGTCGATTGCCGGCCTTCGCCTTGCCCTTACGCTTGCGCTGCTTGGGGCGCGGACGATCGCGGGCCAGCTCGACGTGCAGGCGCAGGAACTGGCGACGCAGCAGCTCGCGCAGATTCGTGAAGCGCGGCTCCGTCGAGCCCTCGGCCTCGAGCCGCTCGAATTCGTCGACGGCCTTGTCCCACAAGAGCTGGACCCGGCGCTCGAGCATTGTCTGCTGCGGGCGACCGAGCGTCGCGCGGGTCCACCCCTCGTCGATCTGCACGCCCGGTCCGCTGACCGCTCCCGTGCAGAGCAGCGAAGCCGAGACCTCGCGCTGGCCGAACACCCGCCCCTCGCGGCCGAGCGCGACCGAGTTGGTGCTGTCGCGAGCCGCGAGCCACAGGTGCCCTTCGAGTCCTTCGTCGGCGATCTCGAGCACGACCAAGGCGTCGGCCGGCGGCGTGGGCAAGCGCGGCGCGAGGGCGCGACGCCGCTCGATCTCGTCTTGCCGCGCCCAGGCTGCGCCGAGATCGTAGGTCGGACCGAAGAGCGCCACGACCACGTCGTGGACGTCCGAGCGATCGAGCACGACCACCGGGCTCTCGGGCAGCGCCCGCTTGCGAGGGCCCTCCAGCACAGCCCGCGAGTCGATCGTCGCGATCGGCCCACGCTGGCTCGCCTCGGCCAGCTCGCTCGCGGTCCAAGGCCGACGCGCGCCCGGAAAGAGCGGCAGGTCGGCGATCTGTGCGAAGCGACGCGGGTTGCGGCGCGCTCGACCAGCGTAGCCACCGGACTGCGGCGGCCAGGCAACCAAGAGCTTGCGCAGCAGCTCGGAGATCACCTGCCGGGCTGGGTTGTGGGGGAGCTCGGCGTGGGTTTGGATCAGGCGATCGACCAGCCGCTCGTGCTGGCTCACCAGCAGCTTGCGGACCAGCTCGTAGCCCGAGGCCATCAGATCCTGGTGATCGGCGGTCAGCTCGACCACGTCGAGCTCGAGCGCGCCGAGCAGGCTGAAGGGATCCGGCGTCAGATCGACGGTCGTCACCTCGCGCGCGAGGTGGAACACGCGGATCTTGCTGCGGCTGGCCAGGTGCGGCGACTCGCGGACGATCCCGAGCTCGCCGCGGACGCCCGGCTCGTCGATCGTCACGCTCACGACCACTTGCCCCTGCGGCACGCGGATCTCGGAGATCTGCTTGCGTCGCTCGAACTTCGCTCGCCCACGCAGCCACTCGGACACCTCTTCCAACGCGGGCGCTCCGAGCAGCTCGACCATGACCCGCTGCTCGACCTCGTCGAGCGCCAGCACCTTGCCCTCGATCATCGGCAAGCGATCGAGCGTGAACGACTCGGGCACGAACGCGACCGGGGTCCCAGCGCCGACCTGCGCGAGCACCTGATCGAGCGAGATCGAAGGGATCGCCGACGAGGCCTTGCCTACAAACGCGCGCAAGCTCGGCAACGCGAGCAGCCCGGGCAGCTGCTCGGCCAAGCCGACGCGCAGCTTGGCGAGCTCGCGCTCGCTCGGGTTGGGGATCCGACTCGGTCGCCCGAGCGAGCCTTCGATCAGCGACAGGGTCGGCGCCTCCGCGCGACCCCGCAGACGCCCGAGCGCGCGCTCGAGGTCGCGGGACGGGTAGCGATCGAGCAGCCGCAAGAGCCCGAGCAGCTCGGCTTGCGGATCGATCGCCTCTTGTTTCGCGACCGCGCTGCGCAGCGCCAGCAGGGCCGCCCGATAGCCTTCGCTCCCGAGCACCAAAGACACGACCTGCAGCAGCCACCACCACTCGCAGCGACGACGCTCCGCGGGCGCACGCTCGGCCGCCTCCCGGACCCGCTCGACCAGCGCAGGCAGGCCCGCGAGCAGCGAGGGTCGCAGCTCGTCCGGCTGCGTCAGCTTGCGAAAGTCCGCGTCGACGTCGAGCTTCTCGCTCGCCACGTAGCCGACCAAGCCCGGCAGCGGCACCTCGACCTCGAGATCGCAGAGCCAGCGCTCGTACACGTACACCCGCACGGGCGCGCGACGCTGGGTCACCCGATCACGACCGAGCTCGGTCAACCCCAGCGCTCCCCGCAGCTCCTGGTGCGAGAGCGGGACCTCGGCGATCGGCGAACCGGGCAGCTCGAGCGGGGTCTTCGGGGCCGCCAAGAAGCGCTCGCGCTCGCGCAGGAGCGCCAGGCGATCGTGGTAGCGCTCGAGCGCCGCCTCGCCCAGCAGCTTGCGCAAGGCCTCGCGCTCGTCGAGGGTCAGCAGCAGCACCTCGCGATCGATCTGCGGGAGCGGGCCGACGTCGTGATCGAGCCACGCGATCCGCTGCCCCTGCGCTTGCAAGCCGAGCAGCTCGGCCAAGCTGCGCGGGCGCCCGCGGCTCGACACGAACAGCGGCACATGGGCGAGCGGGTGCAGCTTCGCCTCGGGGTCCGGAAACTGGCTGGGAGCAAAGCCCCAGCTCGGCGTGGTGCCAGCGAGATCCTGACTTCGTAGCTCGCGTCGCAGGTCCGTCTCGCTCAGGCCGAGCTGACCCAAGAAGTCGGCCACGAAGCTGCGCCGGCAGGTCGCGACCACGTACGCCCGAATCAGCTCGCGCAGCTCGTAGCTCGCCTGGTTCGCCTCACCGCTCTCGGCCAACCGCGCGAGCATCCGCTCGAGCCCACGCAGCAGCTCTAGCGCGACCGCAGCCAGCACACGATCGGGCTTGGCCGCGTCGTAGGCGTCGTTCGGTGTCAGCTCGGCCTCGACGACCACGCACAAGCAGGGGATCGGATGATCGAGCTGGATCTCCTGCAGCAGGCACCCGCGGTGGAGCAGGCGGATCCAGCTGTCGCGGTTGACCAGCGAGCGCAGGCCCAGCTCGCCGCGGATCGGCCCCGACTCGTCGCGCGCGTCGATCGGCTCGCGGATCAGGTGATGGTCCTCGCCGAGCCCGAGCGGGTGCCGGCGGGCCTCTAGCGCCTGACGCAATTGCTCGCGCTCCAGCTCGCGGCGCAGCCGATCGCTGACGTCGACCAGGCGATCCCCGAACAGCTGCTCGAGCAGCGCTCGCTCGTCGGGATCGCGAGTTTCGAGCACGAAGGGCATGTCCGCCGGCGCCCACGTGAAGCCGCCCGGCGTGTGCAGCAGCGGCTCGCTGGCCAAGAGCGCCGCCGTGCTCATTCGAGCGCCGGTCAGCGTGGGCCACAGCGGGACCTCGAACACCTTCGCCTCGATCGCGCTGATCTGCCGCAACCGACCGCCGCGCAGCAGCGGCTTGCGACCCTCGAGCCACTCGCGCAGCGTCGCCGCTGCCCAGACCGGCCCCTGGCCCTCATCGGTCGCGGGGCCGCCCGCGCGAACGAGCATCCGATCGACCAAGCGCTCGAGCAGCCGCGCCTCGGCGTCGCGCACCGCCTTCATCACCACCCGATAGCCAGC
>CBFGLP010000618.1:0-2072 GCA_965649595.1 uncultured Myxococcales bacterium
TCGAGGTCGGCGAGGAGCCAGTCTTGCTCGACGACGGCTGCCACTGCTCGGGCGCGGGCAAGTCCAACCTCCTTTGGCTGCTCTTGCCCTTCGCGCCACTGCTCGGTCGCCGCAGGTCTCGTCAGCCCGCCAGCGGCTGACGAGCCACGCAGGCGAAAGCGAGGGCGAGCTCCGCAGTTGAGCGCGGACGATGCCCGCGGCCGGCCTTCCGGACAACCCGCGCACGAGTTGGCGGAGGGTCGGGCAGGCGGTAGAGATCGGCCGGATCCGCATGCACCGAAGCTCCAAGCTCCTCGTCCCCGCCCTGCTCTGCTGCTTCGCCTCGGCGGCCCTCGCTGGCTGCCCGGCGAAGGTGCCCGAGGATCAGGCCCAAGCAGGCGACAAGACCCCGCCCGGGGTTCCGATCACCCCACCCGACGATCCGCGGGTGACCCGGGACACCGACGATCTCTATGCGGTCGACGAGGACGATCCCACCCGCGTGCCAACCCCGCCACCACCCACGCCCGCGCCCGGCAGCGGCCGACCGGACGAGACCAACGGCGAGTGTCGATTGTTCGCGCCCAAGCTGCCCGAGCCGAACTGCTGCAAGTTCGAGACGGGCTTCGACGCCGAGAAGATCCGCGAGCTGTGCGGCCACGAGGTCTACCTCGGCGAGTCGATCCAACACTCGTGCGGCTACTTCTTCTTGCCCGACATGGGCGGCAGCCACCCGGTCTCGCTGCGGACCTCGAAGCTGCAGCACACCGACATGGCCACGGCCGTGAAGGAGCATGACGAGCGCATGCGCTTCACGACCAAGAACCCCGCGTTCGCGTCGACGCCCGTGCCCGGGGTCGAGGGCGCGTGGTGGAGCAACCACGAGGGGCTCTACTGGGCGTTGCTGCCGGGCTGGAAGGTCGTCCGGCAGGTGAGCTGGTCGAAGGAAGCGTGCTCCGAGGAGGCGATGCCCAAGGTGCTGGCGTTGATCGCCGCCGCCAAGGAGCCGCCGCCCAACGCCCCGCGCCCAGGGCTGATCCCGGTCGCACGTCAGTAGATCGCGCGCTCGCAACTCGCATAACCTCGCGCCGTGCCGGGCACGAAAGCACGATGGTTGGCGAGCGACCCAGCGAAGGCAGCGACCGAGCGCTTCATGCTGCTCTACAGCCCCGTGTGGATCGCCTTCGTCGGCACCGTGATGCTGACCGGGCTCTACCGCAGCTGGGATGATCCAGGCTACATGCTGTTCGGGATCGCGGCCGCGGCCCCGGCCGTGCTGATCCCTTACCTGCGCCCGCACGTCGACGAGCTGCAGCGCCCGTTTTGGGACACGACGTGGTTCCGCATGAACCTGTGGGTCGCGGTGCTGGTGTGGTTCGGCAGCTACTTCGGCAGCCACTACTTCTTCGACGTGCTCGGGATGCGCTACGCGTTCCCGACCAGCTGGAACCTGCAAGCCGAAGTGGTCGGCCAGAGCACGGGCGAGGTCCCGCTCTTCCTCTATCCGCTCACGCAGGCCTACTTCCTGACCTACCACGTGGGCATGAGCGTGCTCTACCGCTGGCTGCGGACCCGCTTTGGTCTGCGCGGGGTGGGTCGAGCGATCGCGGTGTTCGTGCTCGCCTACGCGGTCGCGTTCGCGGAGACCTTCTTCATGGCGATCCCGGCGCTCGAGGACGTGTTCTCGTACCCCGATCGCACGCGAATGCTGACGATCGGCTCGCTCTTCTACGCGAGCTACTTCGTGGTCAGCCTGCCGGTGTTCGCTCGGCTCGACGAGGGCCCGCAAGGCGAGCGTCAGCCGTGGACGCTGCTGCAGACGCTCGGCTCGTCGCTGGCGGTCAGCATGGTCGTGCTGATCCTGCTCGACCTGTGGGCGCTGATCGTTGGTCCCTTGCTAGTGGGTTGAGACAGGCCCCCTTTGGGGGCCCAGACGAGCAGCTGCGAGCCCGGAACCAGCCCACCGAGGTCGCTGCGCGACCTCGCGGCCGCGAAGCGGCCGTGCGTGGCTGAGTGCACGGCGTATGTGGGGGGGCTAAGCCAGCGGCCGTGCGTGGCTGAGTGCACGGCCGCTGTGGGGGGCAAATTTAGAC
>CBFGLP010000619.1:0-10571 GCA_965649595.1 uncultured Myxococcales bacterium
GGCCGACCTTCCAGCCGGTGAACGAGAACGTCTTGCCGGCCGACGAGATCGTGATCGTCCGTTCGCGCATGCCCGGCAGCGAGGCGAGCGGCACGTGCTCGCCGGTGAACACGAGGTGCTCGTAGACCTCGTCGGTGATCGCTAGCACGTCGTGCTCGATGCACAGCTCGGCGATCAGCTCGAGCTCGGCGCGCGAGTAGACCTTGCCGGTCGGGTTGTGCGGGCTGTTGACCAGGATCGCGCGGGTGCGCGGACCGAAGGCCGCGCGCAGCTGGTCGACGTCGAAGCAGAAGTCGGGCGCGCAGAGCGAGACCAGCTTCTCGCGCGCGCCGGCCATCGCCACGCTCGCGCGGTAGGAGTCGTAGTAGGGCTCGAACAGGATGATCTCGTCGCCGACCTCGCTGATCGCCTGGATGCTGGCGAAGATCGCCTCGGTCGCGCCGGAGTACACGGTGATCTCGGTCTCCGGGTCATAGTCGAGGCCCCAAAAGCGGCGCTGATGCTCGGCGATCGCCGCGTTCAGCTCGGGGATCCCGAACATCCGACTGTATTGGTTCTTGCCCTGCGTGATCGCATCGATCGCTGCCTGCTTGATGAAGTCGGGCCCATCGAAGTCGGGGAAGCCCTGGCCGAGGTTGACCGCGCCGTGCTGATTGGCGAGGCGCGTCATCTCGGTGAAGATCGTGGTCCCGAAGCCTTGCAAGCGAGAGCTCAGCCATGGCAGGCGGCGGTCGGTCATCGTGGGCGAGTGTACAGGCTCGCGCTCGACTTGCTCGATGCCGACGGCATGATGGTTTCGATCCCTCGAGGCGCGGTCGGCTGGCTCGGACACGAGGGGTTCGTTCGACGCTCGAAGCCACGCGCGTGCGAAGCATCGTGCGCGGTCGCAGTCGTCGCGCGTGCGTTAGCCGGCACTATTCCCGCGTGGCTGGCCCGTGGTTCCGCCGAGGTCGCTGCGGCATAGTCCGGGCCATGGCGGAGCCGCGAGATCTGACGGAGCTAGCAAGCCAGAGCGGGGGGACCGAGCGCGTGTCGACGATGGCTGCGGGCTTGGTTGGCAGCGAAATCCTCAAGATCGCCGCCGACATCCGCGAGCTCGCCCGTCAGGGCGTCAAGGTCTGCAACCTGACCGTCGGCGACTTCGAGCCGAGCCAGTTCCCGATCCCGGCGAGCCTGCAGGCGGGCATCCGCGACGCGCTCGCGGCCGGCCACACCAACTATCCGCCGGCCAACGGCATGCTCGAGCTGCGCGAGGCGGTTCAGCGCTTCTACCAGCGCGAGCTCGGCTTGAAGTATCCGCTCGACTCGGTGCTGATCTGCGGCGGCGCGCGGCCCTGCATCTACGGCATCTATCGGGCGGTGCTCGATCCCGGCGACGTGGTCGTCTACCCAGTGCCGAGCTGGAACAATAATCACTACTGCCACATGCTCGGCGCCGAGAAGCTCGAGCTGGTCTGCGGGCCGCAGACGCACTTCCTCCCGACCGCCGCCGACCTCACCGCAGCGCTGCCCAAAGCCCGCTTGGTCTGCCTCAATTCACCGCTCAACCCGAGCGGCACGGCGATCGATCGCGTGGCCCTGCAAGGCATCTGTGACGCGGTCGTGGCCGAGAACCACCGCCGCGAGGCAGCCGGCGAGCGGCCGCTCTACCTGCTCTACGACCACATCTATTGGATGCTGACCTTCGATGGGGTCGAGCACGTGACCCCGCCGCAGCTGGTGCCCGAGATGGCCCGCTACACGATCTTCGTCGACGGCATCTCGAAGGCGTTCGCGGCCACCGGCGTGCGCGTCGGCTGGGCGGTCGGGCCCGTCGACGTAATGAAGCGGATGTCGGCGATCTTGGGTCACGTCGGCGCCTGGGCGCCGCGGGCCGAGCAGGTTGCGACGGTCGCGTTGCTCGACGATCCGGCGACCTGCCGCAGCTACCTCGAGGGCTTCAAGGCAGGCCTCGATCGCCGGCTGCGTCGGCTGCACGAGGGCTTCCAGGCGATGAAGGCCGAGGGCCTGCCGGTCGACTCGATCCCGCCGATGGGCGCGATCTATTTGTCGGTGCAGATCGCCCCGTTCGGCAAGGCAGCTCCGGGCGGGCAGACGCTCGACAGCAACGAGGGCGTTCGCAAGTACCTGCTCGACGCCGCGGGCTTCGGGATCGTGCCCTTCGGCGCGTTCGGCATGGGCGAGGCGGGCAAGGGTTGGTTCCGGCTCAGCGTCGGGGCGGTGTCCGAGCAGGACATCGTCGACGCGCTCCCGCGCGTGCGCGAGGCTCTGAAGGCGCTGAGCTGAGGACGCGCTGGCGCTCGGCCAACGCGTCCTCACGCTCAGCTCAGTGTCGGTTCTCGGTCTCGGACAGCCCGCTCTCCGCCGTGGGCCCCTGAGCCTGCCCGAGCATCCGTACCGCGTCGATCGCCTGTGCGACCCCGTTGAGGATCGCCGCCACCCGCACGGCCTCCTGGACCTGCTCGGGCGTCCCACCACCCTTGATCACCGACTTCTCGTGGTTGTCCACGCAAGCCGCACAGTGGTTGATCGCCGACACGGCCAAGCACCACAGCTCGTAGTCGACCCTCGGCACACCAGGCTTGCCGAGCACCTGCATGCGCAGGCGAGCGGGCATGGTCTGGTAGCGCTTGTCGCTGACCATATCGGTGAAGCTGTAGTAGACGTTGTTCATGCCCATGATCGCGGCGGCCGAGGCCGCCGCGTCACGCTCGAGCGGCTCGAGGTGCTCGGCGGCGCGAGCTTGGATCGCCGCGACCAGCTCGGGCTGCTTGGTCGCGAGGGCCGAGGCCAAGGCCGTCCCCCACAGCTGGCGGGGCGAGAGCACGGGGCTCGTCTCGACCTGGCTCAGGTTGATGCGCAGGTCCTTGGCCCACTCGGGGATCGCTTGACGGAGCTCGTCGAAGGTCATGGTCTTGGCCTCGCTTTCGCACTTCGGGGTAGTGGTTTCAGGCAGCGGTGCCGAGCGTCTGCTCGCCCGGCTTCCAGTTGCAGGGGCACAGCTCGTCGGTCTGCAGGGCATCGAGCACGCGCAGGATCTCGTGCGGGTTGCGACCGACGCTCATGTCGGTCACGTACACGAAGCGGATCGTGCCGCCCGGATCGACCAGGAAGGTCGCGCGCTTGGCCACGCCCTCGTCGCGGTCGATGATGCCGAGCGCCGAGCTCAGCTGGCGCTTGAGGTCCGAGAGCATCGGGTAGGGGAGGTCGCGCAGGTCCGGGTGCTGCTGCCGCCAGGCGAGGTGCACGAACTCGCTGTCCGTGCTCACGCCGAGGATCTGGCAGTCGCGCTCGGCGAACTCGCGGTGGAGCTCGCCCATACCCTTGATCTCGGTCGGGCACACGAAGGTGAAGTCCTTCGGCCAGAAGAAGATCAGCTTCCACTTGTCCGGGAAGCTGTCGTTGGAGATGCGCTCGAAGGCTCGCTCCGGATCGCGGGAGACTACGGCCTTGAGGTCGAACGCGGGGAATCGGTCACCGATGGTCAGCATGTCGTTGGGTTCCTTCCGTACGGGGGCAACATGGGCCCTGTAGCGGGAGGGGTCCAATCGTTAGTTCTGCCGAGAGTGATAGGGCGAGCCTCTCAGCGCCGATCCTGCACCGGCGCGGCGTCGTTCCCGTACATCTGCGGAGGCGCCCGCGGCGAGCGGTCGAGGGCTCAGCGATAGCCCTTGCGGGATGCGTGAAGACCTTCGATCCACGCTGCCAATCGTGGCGTCCGGACGCGCAGACCCATCAAGGCCCGACGCGACTCGATAGCGATCAATTCGTCGCGCAGCGCCTGCGCTGGGGCAGCGTCGCCGCAGCGATCCGATACCCAGGCCAGCAACGCGCGCTCGAGCAGGCTCACGGGCGCGTCGTCGCTCGTTGGACCGAGCTCGACGCTCGCGTCGGGATCGGCATGGAAGGCGATCAGCCATCGAGTCGTGCGTACGAGCTGATGATGGCGTTCGAGCGCGCCGTGCCGGGTCGAGGCAGGCTCGAGCCGCTCGAGCGCAGCCAACCACGAGCGAGCCCGCTCGAGCTCGCCGAGCACTGCGGCGAGCTGGGCCTGGCGAGCGAAGAGCAGCCGACGGACGCCCTCGTCGATCCGCTCGCCGTCCTCGCCGTCGGCCCGCCGGATGTGGGCTTCGGCCTCGTCGAGCGCTGCCTGGGCGCGGAGCCGATCGCCGAGCCGCCAGTGCGCCTCGGCTCGGCCGAGCAGCGCGAGCACGATCACCCGCGGTCGGTGGCGCTCGGCTGCGCCGACCAACGCGTTGAACGAGAGCAGCGCGTCGTGCAAGCGATCCTGCGCGAGCGCCTGCATGCCCTCGCTGAGGCGCAGCCGACCGACGGCCCAGCCGAACACCGCCGTCGACAAGCCGAGCAGCAAGGCCGCGACGATCAGCGTGAAGGGCCCGCCGATCGTGTTCACGACCCACAGCGCGCCGAGCAGCGGCACGACACCGGCCCCGAGCCACGCGAGCCGCAGGCCGAGCGATTGGAGGCGAGCGGTGGCCAGCTCGGCCCCGGGGGCCGAGCGCACGATCCCGCTCGGCTCGAGCAGGGCCGCGGGGACCTGCTCCTCGAGCACCCGTGTGGGCAGGTCATCAGGGCGGACCAGCCCAACCGAAGACGATCCAGAGTCCGGGGTCAGCCGAACGATCATGCCTCAGCGCACGCGGGTGAGATCCAGCGCGATCGTGTTGGGGCTCGGCTTGTCGGCGACGTCGATCCGATAGACCCGCCCGGCGTCGTCCTCGATGAAGAGCTGGTCGCCGGGCTCGATGCGGATCTTCTCGTGCGTGGAGTCGCCGTCGACCAGCTCGGTGGTCGACAGCTTCTCGCTCAAGTCGGCGTCGGCGAAGAAGCCCGGGTTCTCGTACTCGTAGGGGCGCGCGGGCCCGTTGTCCTCGATCGGGATGTCGCCCTCGGTCACGAACAACAGCCAGTCGCCCTCCCACTCGACCGGTCCGCCGGGCTGCGGCTTCCAGTAGTAGAAGTCGGCGAACCCGACGGTGTTGGCCATCAGCGACTCGGCGAGGTCCTCGAGCGCGAGCGGGTTGGCGGCCATGTTCTTCTTGATCTCGTCGACGATCGCCTCGGCCTCGACCCCGAGCGGGACGTCGGTGAGCGTGAACGCGATGTCGGCCTCACCCTCGGCGAGGCCGCCGTCGTGCTGACGGACCTGCGCGAGCTCGAGCACGGTGTCCCACGCGTAGGAGGGCGGCGGCGGGTTGCCGACGTTGTTGAAGGTCGCGAACTCGATCCAGTGGGTCGCGTCGATGCAGGCCGAGAACGCCTCTACGCCGGTGCCGAGCTCGTAGTTGGTGCAGTGGTCTGAGATGTCGGCGGACGCCAGCACGGTCATCTCGGCGACGACCCGCTCGAACTGCCAGGGCGGGAGGTCCCAGACCGGCGAGTTGCCGAGCGGGGCCGGATCCTTCGCGGTGCCGCCGGGGATGAACGCGTCGTTCTCCTCCATGACCACGGTCATCGACGAGATCTTGGGGTCCGGGACCAAGCCCTCGACGCGCATCCAGTCGGGGTCGTCGACCGGGAACACGGTGGCGATTTGGCTGGCGATGCTGTTGACGCTGGCCCCGCTCGCGTCGGTCAAATCGACGCCCTTGTAGGGCAGCGCGTTGACGTTGACCTTGACGGTCATCGCGAACTCCTCCTCGATCACGGAGAAGCCCTCGGCCTGCGAGATGAACCCGGGGTGAGTGCCGAACTCGGTCTCGGACGGGCCGAAGCGCGCGGTCAGATCGTCGAAGTTGTTGACCACGTCGCCGAGCGTGATCGGCAACGAGTTGGGCGCGACCGGCCACTTGCCGTCGGGGTGCTCGGCGTCGACCGGCCCGTCGCGCCACTGCGTGGCCGGGTGCGTGCCGATCAGACCCTCGACGACCGCCTGGGTGTTGGCCTCGATCGAGATGAAGTTGTCGGTCACGCCGATCTCGAAGATGTCGGCCAGCGCCTTGGCCGGCGGCAACCCGACCGCCTGCGAGAGGCCGATCAGCTCCTCGAGCGAGGTGCCCGACAGGTCGACGTTGTCGGGCGTGATGTTGAGCAGCGTCCGCATGTTCTGGGCGGGCTGCGGGAGCTCGGCGACCTGCTCGGGCGGGAGCGACTTGAGCTGCGTGAGCGCGTTTTGGACCAAGGGCGTGAGCTCGAGGTCGAGCAGCCACACGCCCTCGAGCGTCGAGTTGGGCAGCGCGCGGAGATCCTCGAGGGTCAGGTGCTCCTCGAAGCCCTCGACGTCGAAGCGGAGGTAGCGAAGCTCGACCCTGCGGGTCTCGCCGATCGCCATCTCGGCCGCTGGGGGGTCTGGCTCGACCGTCAGCTCCTCGATGCAGCTGGTGCTGAACAGCAAGGGTCCGGTTAGCAGACCCAGGGTCAAGATGGTTGCAGGAAAGCGAGCGGGGAGTCCGAAAGATCCGATCATGCTCATTCTCAACCCTTCGACCCAGAGGGCCGACTCAGTCGATTCGCTCGGAGATGTAGACGTTGATCTCGGTCGGGTCGCCCTCGGGCGCGACGATGCGGATTCGATAGGTCTGTTGCTCGTCGTCCTGCGCGTACACGATCGTCTCGCCGGGCGTGATCGCGAGCTTCTCGTGGGCGCTCTCTCCGACACCGCCAATCTGCGTGCTCGACACCTTCTCCTCGAGATCGGGATCGGCGAAGAAGCCCGGCTGTTGCCAGCCGTAGGGCTTTCCTTCGAGCAGGTCGTCGGGAATCACCCAGAACAGATAGGCTTGGCCGTCGTCAGCGCGGCGATAGTAAAAATCGACGGGCCCGCTGTTCTCTTTGTAGTTGCCGAGCAGGTATCCCGCGATGTCGGACGCCTGACCTTGCAAGTAGGGCCGTACGGCGTCGGCGGCATCTTCCCCGGTGATGCCGACGGGTACGTCGGAGAGCGTGAATTCGACGTTGGCGGCGCCCTCGGGGAAGGTCGGGGTGTCGCCGCCGTTCAGATAGTGGAGATCGTGCTGGGCGACCTCGTTGACCAATTCCCACACGTATTGATCAGGCGGCTCGCCGATGCCGAGCGGGACCGAGAACTCCGCCCAACCACCCGGCGTGCCGTTCTGCCCGACCTCGACCACGGTCCCGAGCAGGAAGTAGCTGACCTCGCTCTGCAGGCTCTGGTACTTGGTCCGGCCGGCGTCGGCGACCAGGTACTCGAGCTCCCAGCGATCGAGGCTCCACACCAGCCCGCTGCCGATTGGGTTGGCGGGGGCGTTGTTGATGCAGTTGTCGTCGACCAAGGTCGTGCAGGACTCGATGAACTGCGGGTTTTCCTTGATCGCAAAGCGCATGTCCAAGGTGGGGTTCGGCGTCAGCCCGGACATCGCGAACTTCGCGGGGTCCTCGAAGTCGAACTCGGCCTCGTCGTCGAAGCTCGGGCCGGTGACGTCGACGATCACCGAGATGAAGTCCTTGCCATTGGACAGATCGACGCCGTCGAGCACCCGCAGGTTGGACTCGGCGACCACCTTCATCTGGAAGTCGGGCCCGAACACCTCGCCGGAGGTTGGGTAGTCGGGCACCAGCACGCCGGGGTGGTCGCCGACCGGCCCGAGCCGCTCGGCCAGCGTGGCCATGTCGGTCAGCGCGTCGGACAGGTAAACCTCGATCTTGCCGCCCGGTTGGACCTCGGGGTGGGTCTCGAGCAGGTTCTTGCGCAGCGAGGCGACGACCGGGGCGGTGTCGAGGAACTCTTCGGTCTCTTCGATCGCGAGGCTGTTGGCGAGCAGGGCCGAGAAGCCGCCGGACAGTCCGAGCAGGAAGTCCGAGAGGCCTGCCACGGTGTCGAGGCTGGTTCCGTCGACGACCGAGTTGGCCGGCGTCATCGTCAGGATCCGAACCATCGAGAACTCGGCCGAGGTTTGCCAGGTGCCGTCCTCGCCCTCGAAGGTCTGACCGAGCGGGGTCAAATCGCAGTTGAAGACCGGGTTCGCCTTGTCGTTCTTCCAGTCGTCACCGCAGGCGTGCTTGATCTCTTCGAGCGTGTTGGTCAGCAGCGGGGTCGAGTCGAGCTCGAGCAGCTTGATCTCGCTGGCCACGTCGCCGAACAGCTCGGCGACCTCATCGCGGCCCATCTCGAGCACGAGGTCGGGGGGCGCCTCGTCGGTAATCCGCAGCATGAGCTCCTGCTCGGGCCCGAACTCGGCGTCGCTGCCCTCGTCGCCGGTCTCTCCGCTCTCGGCCTCGTCGCCGCTCTCACCTTGCTCCTCGCCGACCTCGTCGGCGCCGCCCGGCGTGTCGTCACCGCAGCCCCCGAGCAGGACTGAGGCGGGCGTGAGCGCGAGCGTTATCGTGAAGGTGACCAGCGACTTCGAGCTATGCCAGGACATCGCGACTCCTGTTGCGACCATACCACCCTCTGCCCCCCGCAGGCGTCGTGCACTCAGCCACGCACGCCGCTTCGCAGCCGCGAGGTCGCGGAGCGACCGGTGGGCTGGTTTCGGGTTCGCAGTCGCGCGTTTGGCCCCCCGAGGGGGCCTGATTGTCGCATATGGCTAGCAAAACGGGGTTCCGAGCTGGTGCCCACTACGACCGCTATTGTGGTGCAGACGTCGGCTTGCTCTTGCGGCCCTTGGGGACCTTGCCGCCCTTGCCGAACTTGGCCTCCAACCACAGCCCGATCGAGGCGATCACCAGGTCATAGCGCCCGTTGCCGAGGTCGTAATCAGACTCGGTCACCGTGCGGGGCAAGATGCCCTGGACCTCGGCGTCGACCAGCAGGGCGATCCGCTCCTTGACCTGATAGCCGACGCCGACGGCGCCCAGCAGCCGCTGGCCATCGGGTGAGGCGACGTCGATGGTCGCGTCCGGGCTCGCGGGCGAGTGGTAGCCGAACGTGCCGGACAAGCGGATCCGCTCGGCCTTGCCCAAGCGCGCCCGCAGGCTGAGCTCGCCGTGGAAGCTGCCCTTCCAGTCGCGCGCGAGCGCGACCGTGGTCGAGCGCGGGATGCCGAGCTCGGGCTGGGCGAGGTCGGGCGAGTCGAGCGTGATGCGGAACGCGTCGATGTCGGACCAGAACGCCCACGCGAAATTGCCCTCGACGCGGAGCTTGCTCGAGATGTCGTAGGCGACGCCGAGCATGATCCGCTTGGGCAGGCGGAAGCGCAGGACCGCCTCGCCCTCGACCAGCGGCGGGAAGGTCATGCCTTGGGCGGCGAGGTCTTGCGTGAAGAACTCGTCATTCATGTCGAGCTGGAACTTGCCGCGGGCCTCGAGCGGCGCGCCGTGGTCGTAGGTCAGGCCCAGCCACAGCGGGTCGATCGGGTTGGCCGCGAGGCCGACGTTGAAGCTGACCCCGTGCGAGACGCCGTTGGTCAGCGCGAAGGGGCGCGCGAGCACGGCGAGCTCGCGCACGGTCGAGGGCGCCTGGGCGCCGAAGTCGTTGGGCTGGTTGATCGGCGGGTTGGCGAGCGCGTCGGCGAACAGGTCGACCGCAGCGAAGTCCTGCACGCGCGTGATCGAGACCATGCCGAGCTCATAAGAGATCGAGGCCCCGAGCGAGACGCGTTTGTGGACCTTGACCCCGAGCCCGGCGGAGATCCGCGCGACGGCGATGAACGCTTGCTGGAGCGCGAACTTCTGCGGGCCTTGTTCGGGGAACTTCAGCGGCGCTGCATAAGGGACATAGGCGCCGAAGCCCAGCACCAGGCGATCGCGGATCACCGGCGCCGCGATGAACAGGCCGCCGTTGGGCGAGGCGATCGGGCTGCGCACTCGTGGATAGCTGCCGGTCTTGCTCGGGTCGAGCGCCGAGGGGCTGATCGGCTCGGCGAACTCGAGCGAGTCCTCGAATTGGTAGGCGCCCAGGCGGTCGCGCTGGTAACCGATCTGTCCGCCGACGAAGCCGAGCCCGGCCGTGACCTCGCCTTGCTCGAAGAACCCGAGCATGCCCGGATTCCAGTAGATCGCCGCTGCGTCGCGGTTGACCGGGCTCGACCAGGTGGTGCCGATCTGCGGCACGTCGAGGCCCGAGGCGTGCACGGTGGCGGAGGTCAGGAGGGTCAGGGCTCCTGCACAGACAAAGCCGAGCGAGCGAGGTAAGCGAGCCCGAGCACGAGGCATGCTCGGCATGCTTGCACGGTCGGCGGCGGACTTTCCAGGATCTTCGCCGTGGTCCGCAGAGATGTCGCTATATGATTGTCGCGGATGAGCGAACCTCCTCGCGCACCGGAGCTGACCGGCACGGCCTCGTTGCTGGTGTTCGGGCTCGGCGCGATGGCGCTGCTGCTCGGCGGGCTGTGGGGCTGGTCGAGCGCGGGCCCGATCGGCGGCTTCTTGGGCGTGCTGCTCGGTGGGGCGGTGGGCGTGTTGGTCTTCACGATCGCGCGTCTGATGACTGGATCGCGGCGCTTTCGTGAGCGGCCGGCTCCCGACGTCCGCGAGCTACCCCCGGACAAGGCCCTGCAGGTGCTCTCGGCCATGCTCACGGCCGAGGGTGCTTCTGCGGGTCCGGAGCTGGCGAGCGGTCTGCTCGGCCAGCTCGGCGACGCCCGGCGCAAGGCCGAGCGAGGGGAGCTCGCCGCAGCGCTCTCGCTGCTCGATCAGCTCGCCGGGACCCA
>CBFGLP010000620.1:0-2657 GCA_965649595.1 uncultured Myxococcales bacterium
GCCCCAGCCGACGTCCTCGCTGATCTCGTCGATCAGCTGGTTGGCGATCTGCTGAACGCCGACCAGCTCCGCGTCGAGCAGCTCGAGCGCCTTGCTCTTGGCTGCGCGCTCGACCGTCAGCGCCCGCTCGCGCTGGTTCAGCTCGGCCTTGCTCGCGGGCAGCTGGCTGTCCTCGGTCACCCACCAGCGCTTGATCGTGACATCGCGGACCCGCACGCCCTCGGGCAGCTCGCCATCGCTCGAGCCGAGCGCGGCGTTGAGCGTCTTGTCGACCAGCACCGGCGCCACGCCCTCGATGATCAGCTGCGAGCGCCCAGCGGGCAGCTCGATCGTCGCCTTGCGGACGACCAACGCCCGATCCTCGAGCAGGGTCACCTCGACGACCGGGACCTTGGCCGTCAGCGTGTGCACGCCCTCGCTCGCGCGCTCGGGCTCCGACTTGGAAACTGCGAGCTCAGCCATCTCAGCTCTCCCTCCGGTTGCCGCCGATCAGCTCGTGCTGGTTGGGGATCGTGATCGTCCAGGCCGCCCGGAGCTTGCGCTTGTCGCCCGCCGGGACCTCGACCTTCCACAGCTTGCCGCCCTCGAGCGGGTGCTGCTTTTGCTCGAAGTCGTCCCAGCTCGGGCTGACCTCGCGCACGCCGAGCTGGATCTCGTCTTGTCCGTCGGGGACCGTCGAGAGCCGCTCGCGGACCTCGACCGTGGCCGCGCGCGAGAGGTTGTTGCTGATCTCGATCTCGAGCTCGTGCAGCAGCGCGATCTGGCGCTTGAACATGCCCGAGGTGTCCTCGCTGTACTTGACGTTGCGAGCGATCTTGATCGACTGCTCGACCCCGAGGCCGAGCTCGATCCGCCCGCCGACCGGCGTCAGCTCGATGTCCGAGCTCAGCTGGAAGCGCCCGCCGACGTACACGTCCGCCGGCCCAGGCAAGAGCGGCGCGTTCAAGGGGTTGCGCAGCGCGACGATCTGGAACACGTCCTGAGCCTCGCGCGGCACGCTGATGTAGCGCGGCTTGGCCTCGCTCTCGTCGGCCCGCAGCGCGATCGCGTGGAACTGGCCGTCGCTGACCAGATCGATCGGCGCGTCGGCGACGTAGGCGTAGTCGAACCCGGCCTCGCCGCTCGGGAAGCTGTGGCGAGCCGGAGCGCTGCGCCGCTCGAACGCGTTCGCGCTGCCGATCGTCGCGTCGATGTATATGAGGGCCTCGTCGATCGCTACCGAGGTCACGCTGATCTGCTGGTAGAGCGTGCGGCGATCGATCCGGCGCAGGCTGCCTCGACGCTCGCGATCCTCGGCGTCGAACAGCCGGAGCCGCCCGTAGTCGAGCAGCTCGCGGCCCGCGACCATCGCGGGCTCGTGGGGCTCGTCCATCGAGAGCTCGTCATCGTCGAGCGGGAACATGCCGGTGTCCGCACTCCCGCCGCCGCCGAAGGCCATCGCTGCCGCACCGGCGACGGCTCCGACCGCACCGCCGAGCACCGAGCCGATCCCGCCCCGCGATCGCTTGGCTGCGGCCATCGGCATCTCGGCGTATGCAGGAGATGCCATTCGCTGTGGCGCAGGCGGGGCCGAGGGCATCGGCATGGGGGCGCCAGGAGCAGGAGGTGGTGGAGCGAACGAAGGTGGCGGTGGAGGTGCTTGCCTCGCCCTCTCCTCGCGCATGGCCCCCTTGGCGTGCTCTTGCATCAGCCCGTCGAGATCGAACATCTCGGTCGTCGACGCTGGTGGGGCCGCAGGCTTGGGTGCCGCCACGGGTCGACCTCCGGTCCTCGTCGACGGCCGCTCGAGATCGCGATCGTAGTCGGCATAGAGCTCCCCCGCCCCGACCGGCGGTGGCCGCCAGCCCGCCTTGATCGGCTCGGGCTGCGCCCGCCCGATCTTGAGCGCCTTGAGCTCGGGCAGCTCCGTCCACTGCTGCGGGCTCGCGGTCGAGAGCGTGAGCGCGACGTTCTTCCAGTCCTCGCCGGTCGCCTGCCCGACCATCGCCCGCAGCTCGAGCACACCCTCGGTCATCTCGCGGCTGAGCCTGACCGTGTACGCGGGCGCCCAGCGGGCCCCGGGCACGAAGTAGTGCACGCGTATCGTCAGCTCGCGCGGCGCCTGGCCTTGCTTGGGCGCCTCGATCCGCACCATCGCCGCCTTGCGAACCTCGTGGGTCCGCACGTTGCGAGCCGCCGATGCGATCCGCTTGCGCTCCTCCAGCGTGTCGCAGCGGACCTTGGCCAGCCGGTGGCGCTCGGTCGCGTCCGCGATCTGCTCGGCGAGCTTCTGTGATCGCTCGCGTCGGAAGCTCAGCAGCTCGAGCCGGGCGACCGTTGGTGAAGCCTGCGGAGGCTTGCCCTCCTCGGGCTCGCCGCGCTGGCCCGGCGTCAGGCGAGCCGCACGGTTGAACGCCTCCTGCAGATCGTAGAGCTCGCGCTGGAGCTTGGCGAGCTCGAGCTTGGCCGCATCGAGCTCTGCGTCGTCCGGCGGTGGCAGGCTCGGGTCCTGGCGCGGGACCGCGATCGTGACCCGCACGTCGCTAGCGACCGGGAGCGCTGCACCGCCCTCGCCGTCGCTGCCGACGACCTCGAGACGAAGCGAGCTGTCGTCGAGCGTGAGCGGCAAGCCCTCGAGCATGACCTCGTCGGGCAGCGTGCCCTTCAGCCCGGACGGG
>CBFGLP010000621.1:0-1933 GCA_965649595.1 uncultured Myxococcales bacterium
CTCGGGGAAGTAGAACAGCACCGAGACCCAGTGCGAGATCACGAAGCCGAACACCAAGACCCAGAAGATCTCGTCGCGGAACATCCACTCGTCGAGATCCTTTTGCTTGGCGTAGACCTTGATGGCGACCTGGATGCCGAGCAGCACGCCGATCACCACGAGGATGCCGAACACGCCGAGCGTCAGCTCGCTGCCGAGCAAGGGGATGTCCCGGCCGAACTCGATGGTCTTCTCGGGGGGGACGAGGTAGGGCAGGAAGGCGCCGAGCATGGCTGCGGCGGACCCTAGCAGGACCGCCCGCGGACGTCACTGACAGCTGACGTCCGCGACCTTGCCGGGCATCCGCACCAGAACGCCACTCGTGCCTTCGGCGCCAGTGCAGCCGGGTGATACCCTCGCGTCATGGATGCCGAGGACGCTGCGATCTCGCGAGTCGTGTGGCTCTCGCAAGCGATCACCTTGCTGATCCTGATCGCCTTGGTCGCGACCTTCACGGTCACCGTTATCAGCCACCCCGCGACCTGGCTCGGGATGATCGTAGGCCTCGCCCTCGCTCAGCCGGCGATCGTCTGGTGGGTCCGACGAGCCGAGCCTCCCATACGCGCACGTGCGCTCCGGCGGGCCTCGCTCGTGGTCACACCGCTGGCCTTGACCTTGTTCATGCCCTTCGCGGTGCTCGACGATCCCTCCGATCTCGACCTCGCCCGCTGGGCCGCGATCGCGCCCGCGGTCGTGGTGTTCGCCGCGTTTGGTGCGGCCTTCGCCGATCTCGCGATCGCCCGAATCATCCCGGCGAGCTGGCGAGCTGGCGATCGCCCGATGTGGTCGCCGCAGCCCAACCATCTCAAGTGGCTCGCGCTCGCGTGGCCCTTGGCGACGCTGCTCGTGTTCATGCTCTCGACCGCGGTCACTGGCGACAGCAGCTGCGCCGAAGATGGCCGGTGCAGGTTCGGCATCCCGCTCGAGTTCGTGCACTTCGGCGGTCGCGAGGGTGGTCGCCGGGTCGAGTGGGACCGGTTGTGGAGCGACGTAGCGATCTTCGCAACGATCATTCCGGCGGCCTACGGCCTGGCCGCGTCTCGCCTGCGCCTGCTCTTCGCAATCTACTTGATCGCGATCCTGACCTGGCTCGGCGCCGCGGCGGTCTCGAGCTGGGGAGGCTGGGTGTCGTGGAAGATCTGGTGGGAGCTCGTGCTGGGCGGGTGAGCCGATCAGCGCGTCGCGTCACTGCTCCCAGCGCAGCCGCCCGAGCGAGGCATCGACCAGCGCGCCCATGCTCTCGCACGCGAGCATCGACTCGTCCTCATGGTGCTTGGCCAAGCCCTCGCGCAGCTGGACGACGTGCTCGTGAGGAGCGAGCACGTCGGCCCGCATGCGATCCAAGAGCTGCCGCAGCCGCGCGCGCTCGGCCTTGGCCCGGGCTCGGATCATGCTCCGCTCCTCCTGCTGATATTGGCGGGTCGTCTCTGGCTGCATGCACGCGAGCCCGAGCTTTACGATCGGGTTGTTCTCGACGTAGAAGTTGGGCTGATACACGCGAATGTTGCCCTCGTAGCTCTGCTGGTCGAAGTCGATCGCGCGCAGCCGATAGGTGGTGCGATCGAAGTCCGGGGTGATGTCGACCACGAAGTTGCCCGCGTGCATGTCCCCGAGCAGGCGGACGAAGCAGCGCTCGCAGAACTTGACGAATTCCTTGGCCAGCCGGACCGCGTCGAGGTGCTTGTCGTCGAGGTGCTCGCGCATGAACATGTCGCCGGGGATCCCGGCGATGTGGGCCTCGACCAAGGTGTCGCCCTCGGTCAGGAACTCGAGCCGGTTGGGCGAGAGGATGTGCTCGAGCTCGAGCCCATAAATGCGCGACGCGTCGGCGCGCTTGACATAGAAATAGTCGAAGTTTTGGTTGAGGGTATTGATGATTCGGACGCGGAAGGGC
>CBFGLP010000622.1:0-1713 GCA_965649595.1 uncultured Myxococcales bacterium
CGAGAACGTCGGCGCGCAGGAGTTCCTCGCCAACAAGCTGCCGTTCCTCGACAGCCTCGGCGTCAGCGTGTGGGTCAACTTCTTCGGCGTCGACTTCGACACCTACGTCGAGTGTGCCCAGACGCTGAGCGAGGGCAGCAAGCGCGCCCGCGCCGAGGGCCGCGGGGGCATCGACGCGCTCGAGATGAACATCTCCTGCCCCAACATCAAGAAGGGCGGGATCGAGTTCGGCACCGTGCCCGAGGTCGCGCACCGGTTGACCAAGGCCTGCGTCGAGGTCAGCGAGGTCCCGATCGTCGTCAAGCTGACGCCCAACGTGTCCGACGTCGTCGCGATGGCCGACGCCGTCAAGCAAGCCGGGGCGATGGGCGTCTCGCTGATCAACACGATCACCGGTATGGCGATCGACGTCCGCACCCGTCGCTCGCGCATTGCGACGACCTATGGCGGGCTCTCGGGCCCGGCGATCAAGCCGGTCGCCCTGCGCATGGTCCATCAGGTGTCCAAGGCGCTGCCGGGCTTTCCGATCTGCGGCATGGGCGGGATCCTCTCGGGCGAGGACGTGCTCGAGTTCTTCATCGCTGGAGCCCACTGCGTCCAGCTCGGCACGATCAACTTTTCCGAGCCGGCGGCGGCTGTGCGGGTCACTGCCGAGCTGCGCGAGTTGATGGCCGAGCTCGGCATCCGTCGGGTTGCCGACGCGGTTGCGACCCTCGAAGCCCACACTCCCGAGCCGCCTTACGGCGAAGAGAGCCCCTGCTAAATGGACGAGCAGCTCGACGGTGTCCTCGAAAGCGGCCTCGTGAAGATCGAGGCGATGATCCGGCCCTTCAAGCTCGACGACGTCAAGGAGCGCCTGACCGAGCTCGAGGTCGGCGGCATGACCGTCACCGAGGTCAAGGGCTTCGGCCGAACGGGGGGCAAGACCGAGTTCTATCGCGGGTCGGCCTACGTCATCGACTTCGTGCCCAAGATCAAGATCGAGATCGTGATCCCGGCCGCGCGCGCCGAAGAGATCATCGCGGCGATCCGCGAGGTCGCGGCCACTGATCGGATCGGCGACGGCAAGATCTTCGTGATTCCAGTGCTCGAGGCCGTCCGCATCCGCACCGACGAGCGCGGCGAGTCGGCCCTCTGAGTGTTCCTCTTCACCGCGGGCGACCTTCGGCCGTCCTCGTAGACCTCCGTGGACTCCGTCCACTCCGGTTCAACCATTCTGCACAGCTCCGCGAGCACGCCATGACCGAACAGACTCCCAAGGACGTCATCGAAACCATCCGTGAGCACGACATCCGCATGGTCGATCTGCGCTTCATCGACATGCTGGGTGCGTGGCAACACTTCTCGGTCCCGGCCCACGAGCTGACGGAGGAGTCCTTCGAGGAGGGCTTCGGCTTCGACGGCTCCTCGGTCCGCGGCTGGAAGACCATCAACGCGTCGGACATGCTGGTCATGCCCGACGCAGGTACGGCCAAGGTCGACCCCTTCATGGAGGTCCCGACCCTGGTCCTGCTCGGCAACGCGGTCGACACGATCACCCGCTCCGACTACGAGCGCTGCCCTCGCTCGCTCGCGTTCCGGGCCGAGGCCTACCTGCGCTCGACCGGGATCGCCGACACCTGCTACATCGGTCCCGAGGCCGAGTTCTTCATCTTCGACGAGGTCCGCTTCGAGAGCCAGGCCAACCGCAGCTCCTACGTGGTCGACTCGGAC
>CBFGLP010000623.1:0-6622 GCA_965649595.1 uncultured Myxococcales bacterium
GGCCCGCCGACTTCATCGGCATCCACTTCTTCTCGCCGGGCGACAAGATGCGCCTGGTCGAGATCGTCCGCGGCACCAACACCTCCGACGCGGTGCTGGCCAAGGTGTTCGACTTCGTGCTGCAGATCCGCAAGACGCCGATCGTCGTCAACGATGCGCGCGGGTTCTTCACCTCGCGGGTGATCGGTCGCTTCATCGCCGAGGCCGTCGCCGCCGTCGGCGAGGGCATCGAGCCGGCGACCATCGAGCAGGCCGCGCTCCAGGCCGGCTACCCGACCGGCGCGCTGCAGCTGCTCGACGAGCTGACCTTGACCCTGAGCCACGAGATCCAACGCGAGAACCGACGCGCGGCCGAGGCCGAGGGCAAGACCTGGCAGGCCCACCCCTCCGAGGCGGTGTTCGACCGGATGATCGACGAGCTCGGTCGCAAGGGCCGCTCGACCGGCGGTGGCTTCTACGACTACGACGCGGAGGGCAAGCGGATCGGGCTGTGGCCGGGCTTGCGTGAGGCGTTCGGCTCGGGCTCGCGGCAGATCCTCTTCATCGACATGCAAGAACGGATGCTCTTCGCCGAGGCGATCGACACCGTCCGCTGCGTCGACGAGGGCGTGCTGACTTCGGTCGCCGACGCCAACATCGGCTCGATCTTCGGCATCGGCTTCCCGACCTGGACCGGCGGGGTGCTTCAGTACATCAACCAGTACCGAGGCGGGCTGCCAGGCTTCGTCGCGCGGGCGCGAGAGCTCGCGTCCGCCTACGGCCCGCACTTCGATCCGCCGGCCTCGCTGGTTGCCAAGGCCGAGGCCGGCGAAGCCTACTGAATCGCAAAGCCTATTGGAGCGGAAGCGCCTTCCGCTGCGCGGATCAGCTCAGACCGGACCGGACGGGCCCGAGCCGAACAGCGCCGGGTTGCCCATCCCGTAGCGTACGAACTCCTGCGTGGCCTTCACGAGATCGGTCAGAGATCGCATCTTCGGGTTCCACCACTCCGCGGCCCAGTTCATCGCGCCGAGCAAGAGCAGGCGCGAGACGTTGACGTCGATGCCCGCCCGCAGCTCGCCGGCCTTGGCGGCCTCGGCGAACAGGTCGCGCCAGATTCGGCTGTAGGTCGCCTCCTCTGCGGCCGGCCGGATCCGCAGGTGCTCCGGCACCTGGCCAGCGTTGCGGACCGACGCGGTCGTGTAGTCGGAGATGTGCAGCTCGTAGCGAAGGTGCGCCGCGACGGCCTCGAGGATCTTGTCCATCGGTCGGGTCTCGGCCGGCAGCGCGGCGAGGGCCGCCTCGACGTGCATGCGGACCCGATGGGCGCCGACCCACATGACCTCCTCGATCAGCGCGTCCCTGGATTCGAAGTAGTAATAAATTGCCGGAGCCTGGACCTCGGCGACCTCGGCGACATCGGTCAGCCGGGTGCCGGCGTAGCCCTTGCGGCTGAGCACGAACGCCGCCGCGTCCAAGATACGCTCACGGGTCCTCGTCGACTTCGACGCCTCTGCTGGCTCGCGTTCGCCTGGCACCGCCGCGAGTATATCCACGTACGTACACCGCGAGGCACGCCGTGGTTTTTTAGCCGAAATTCAACGTCGTTTGCGCGGGACGGTCAGCGCCTGCGCAGATAGAAGAACAAGGGCGCCGGGTCATCCTTGCGGATCATGACGCCCAGGACCAGGTCGTCTGTGACCTTCTTGAAGTAGTCGAAGATCGGGTGCTTGTCGTAGACCATGGTGGCCGTGACCACCCCGCGATAGCCGACCATCCGCAGCGTCGCGCCGCCGAGCATGTTGTTGACCTGGCGCTCGCCATCGCCGCTGCGCGTGATGATCGGATCGACATGGTCGAGGTCGTGGAACGACTTGCCGATCCAGCCGAGCGCGCCGAGCTGGCGCTCGCCCTCGTGCCCGGTCCGGATCACGCCGCCCTCCCAGTCGCCGAGCATGAGCTGGGCGTCGATCGGCGCGAGCTCGTCGAAGAGCTCGAAGAGCGGCGCGATCGCGATCTCATCGTCGCGCTCGACGTAGCTACGAAAGCGTACCTCTGGGGTCATGTTGGGCTCACCTCGCGTTCGGGCATCAGCAAGACCGGCTTGACGACCCGCCCGGACTGCATGTCCGCGGCGGCCTCGTTGATCCGGTCGAAAGGGTAGGTGACCACGAGCTCGTCGAGCGGCAGCGCTTTGCTTCGATACCAAGCGATCATGCGCGGGATGAAGCTGCGCGGATCGGCGTCGCCCTCGACGGTGCCTCGCAGCGCTCGGCCAGTCGCCATCATCCGGTTGGTGTCGATCCGAACGCTCGAGCCACGCGGACCGACCCCGGCCAGCGCGAGCTGTCCGCGAGGTCGCAGCGCCGCGAACGCGGCCTCGATCACCTCTGGCTTTCCGGTGTTGTCGAAGCCGAGCGTCAGGCCATGGAGCCGGGCGAGCGCATCCGCGAGCGACTCTCGACTACTGTCGATGAGGTCGGTCGCGCCGAGTCGCCGGGCCAGCGCCAGTCGATCCTCGCGCAGGTCGACCGCGACGATCCGGCTGCACCCGGCGATCTTCGCGGCCATCAGGGCGGCTAGACCAACGGTCCCGCAGCCGAAGATCCCGATGCTGTCCGCGGGTCCGGCCCGCAACACGTTGATCACGGCACCCATGCCGGTCTGCACGCCGCACGCGAGCGGGGCCATCGCGGCGATCGGCAGGTCCTCGGGGACCGGGACCAGGTTGGTCGCGCAGGCCAGAGCATGGCTAGCGAACGTCGACTGACCGAAGAAGTGACCGGTTATGGGTTGATCAGCGCAGCGGATCGGCGACGAACCGTCGAGCCGACGGCCGAGCAGGTTGAAGTCGAGGGCGTGTCGACAATAGGCCGGCATGCCCTCGCTACAGCTCGAGCAGCGTCCACACGCACCGAAGCTCATCACCACTCGCTGACCGATCTCTAGCCCGACGCAGCCCTCGCCGATCGCCTCGATTCGACCGACGCCCTCGTGACCGAGGACGGCGGGCAGCGGGGTGCCGTAGCCGTGGTCCTTGGCCGACAGATCGGTGTGACAGATCCCGCAAGCCTCGACCCGCACCAGGACCTCGTTCGAACTTGGCGAGTCGAGCTCGCAGTCCTCGATCGTGAAGGGCTGGCCGGCGCGGGCGAGGGCGGCACGGATCCTCATGCGAAGGTCCCGATCGGTCCGATCAGCTGGTTGGCCAGCTTGGCTCGCTGCCATGGACCGTCGCCGAGCAGCACCTCGTTGTGCTTTTGGCGCTTGAAGTAGAGGTGCACGAAGCACTCCCAGGTGAACCCGATCCCGCCGTGGAGCTGGACCGAGCGACTCGAGCAGTACGCCGCCATGTCGCTGGCCGCCGACTTGGCCATGCGTGCGGTCAGCTCGGCCCTCGCGGGCTCGTGGTCGAACGTCGCGGCGGCCTCGTAGACGAGCGAGCGGGCCTCGTCGAGCATCAGCATCATGTCGACGAGCTGGTGCTTGACGGCCTGGAAGAAGCCGATCGGTCGATCGAACTGGATCCGCGTCCGGGCGTACTCGGCGGTCGTCTGTAGCTGCCACTCGGCGGCGCCGACCATGTCGGCGGCGACGATGGCCAGCATCGCCGGCTCGGCCGCGTTCAACACCGAGACCCCGAGCTCCGGCGGCGCAGCGATGCGATCCGGCCGGACCTCGACCCCGCGCAGCTCGACGTGGGCCTGATCGCGGGTCAGGTCGAGGATCGCATCGGGGACGATGTTGACGCCCGGAGCGTCGACATCGACGATGCACAGCTGCACGCCGGCTGGCGAGCGGACCTTGACCAGCAACACGTCTGCCTTCTGCGCGTCCTGGACGAACCACGCGGTCCCGTCGAGGATCAGCGAGTCACCGCCGCGCGCCTCGACGTCGGTGTCCGCGGCGTTCCATGAGCCGCGGCGGTTGGTCAGCGCGAGGCTGACCTTCGTTCCTTCGGCGATCGCTCGGAGCAGCTCGTCGGCTGCATCGCTGCCGCACGCCGCCAGCACGAAGGTCGAGCAGAGGGTTGCGATCATCGGTGATGGAAACGCCGCGCGGCCGAGCTCTTCAGCGAGCCCGACGGTCGCCGACAGGCCCATCCCGTAGCCGCCAGCGGACTCCGGGACCGCGACCGCGGGCCAGCCCAGCTCGACGAGCTCGGGCCACAGCGCAGCGTCCCAGATCGACTCGCGCGCCCGCGTCGGGTCCGAGCTGGCCGCGACCCGGCGATGCAGCACGTCGATTGGGCAGCGCTCCTGCAAGAAGCGACGCGCGGCGGACTTGAGCAGCAGCGCCTCGTCGTCGAGGCCAAATTCAACCCCTGTGGGGTTGACTCGGACAAGTTCAGCTCCGCTGGGGAATTCGTCGGGTCGAGCCATGCTAGCCACCTACTTCGACTTGGGCAGGCCGAGCACTCGCTCGCCGAGGATGTTGCGTTGGACTTCGTTCGACCCCGCCGCGATCGTGAAGCCGTAGGAGTTCATGTAGGCCAGCGGCCAGCGTCCGTCGGCGGGCGCGTTGGGGTCGCTCGGAGCAAGCGTGCTTGCGATGCCCTCGATCGTGCAGGCCAGCCGCGCGGTGTCCTGCAACAGCTCGGACAAAAGCAGCTTGTGCTGGAGCGGTAGCCGCAAAGGGTGATCGATCAGCGCGGGGACATTGGCACGCCGTGAGCTGCACTCGAACGCTCGCTGGCGAATCAGCAGCGCGACGATCGCGTCGCGAATGACTGGATCATCGGCGGCCGGCCGACCCCCGCGCTCACACGCCTTGGCCAGCTCGATCAGCCCGATCGCGCCGAGCGTCTCGGGCGAGTCGGCGATGCCACCCCCGGCGGTCGGCGTGACCAGGCCTCCGGCTCCACGCTCGTGCAGCAGGGTCGTCATCGCGACCGTCCAGCCCCGCCCGACCTCGTCGAGCCGCATGTCGTCGTCGACGACGAGATCCTCGAACACGACCTCGTTGAAGCCGGTCTCGCCGGTCATCTTGATCAGCGGCCGAATCGTGACGCCCCGCCCGACCGCGTCCGCGATCGGGACCACGAAGTACGACAGCCCGCGATACTTGTCCGAGCGATCGGTTCGACACAGCAGCAGCATCCACTTGGCGAACTGGGCCAGCGAGGTCCAGACCTTGTGGCCATTGACGACCCATCGCTCCCCCTCGCGCCGGGCGAAGGTCTGGACGTTGGCGAGATCGGAGCCGGCCCCCGGCTCGCTGAAGCCCTGACACCAGATCTCGTCGCCGGACAGCAGCGCGGGCAGCAGCCGCTGCTTTTGCTCTTCGGAGCCATGGAAAAGGATCGTCGGCCCGGCCATGCCGAGCCCCACGATGTTGGGCAAGAAGGGCGCCTGAGCGGCCTGCATCTCTTGATTGGCGATCCGCTGACAGTCTCGCCGGCCGCCGCCGCCGAATTCCCGTGGATAGTCGCAACCGATCAAGCCGGCCTCGTAGGCGGCCTTCTGCCAGGCGCACAGATACTCGAGCTGCTCCTTGCTGGCGATCTCGAGCGGGCTCTGCGGGAGCCGAAAGCTCGGCTTTGCCGGCAGGTTGGCCTGCAACCACGATTTGCAGTGCGCGCGAAAGGCCGCCTGGTCGGCGGTCTCGTCGCGCTGCGACGTTCGGTTAGGTCCCCTCGATTTTGCGTTCACAGCGTCTTGAGGTATTCGAGGAGCGCCCAGCGTTCCTCGTCGGTCAGCGTCTGGGTGAATTCGTGGCCCTGATTGCCGTTTCCGTACAGGTGACTATTGTAGATCATTCGGGAACGGATCTGCTTCTTGGTGATCGGCGGGGGCGATTGGTAGGCCAGCGAGTTGAAGCTAGCCACGAGGTTGGCGATGTTGGCGAACAGGATGTCGATAGTCGCCATCTCGCTCGAGCAGGGCAGGAAGGGGTCGGTGAAGCCGAAGTTGCTGCACTCGAGCTCGGTGAACTTCCAGCCGAGCAGCTCGAAATCGTACGACGAGTAGCTCGCGTCGTAGCCGGCGTTGGTCCCCAGCACGTTCGCGGCGGTGTACTTCCGCTTCCACACGCTCGGACGCGACTCGGGATCGAGCACGCCCCACAGGTCGGGCACGCTGCCGTTGTGGAAGTAGGGCGCGTTGGCCCAGGCACCGTAGAGCGGCGGCGCGAAGTAGCCGAAGGGCTCGAGCCAGGTGTTGGGTCCCTCGGGCGAGTAGATCGGCCCCAAGCCATTGTCGTAGGCGCTCCGCGGGACTCGTCGCAGCTCGCTGCTGACGATGTCGTCGAAGTAGCCGGGGTGATCAGGGCTCATGTCGTTGTAGGCCAAGAACGAGGTGTCCCAAGCCCGACGCTTGCGCTCGTCGGCCATTAGCTCGACGCGAGCTGGATCGGTCCCGATGATCTCGATTGGCGTGATGACCCCAGCGATGCCGATCAGCCGGGGATCGGGTAGGTAGTCGGGGTCCGCGGCGTAGAGCGGCGAATAGACGCCATGGCAGCTGGCGCACGAGCCATTGCCGGGCGGCGCGGGGATGTCTGGGTTGTCACCATCGGCCCACAGATCGCGCTCATGGAAGAGCACCGCGCCCCACTCGGCCAACTCGACGTCGATGTCGCCAGGGTAGTGCGGCGGCGAGAGCGAGATGAGGAAATTGTCGATGTCCTCGAACTCGGCGGTCAG
>CBFGLP010000624.1:0-3530 GCA_965649595.1 uncultured Myxococcales bacterium
CGGTTCTCGCGGATGCAGGTCGAGACCGCGACGGTGCCGATCAGGATCTCGTGCGCGGCCACGCGACCGCTGCCGTCCGCGCGCTTGAGCAGCTGCTGGGCGACGATGCCCGCGAGCGACTCGCCGAGCATGCCGCGGATCGCTGGCTGCTGGCTGGACGGGAACACGTTGATGAAGCGATCGATCGTGGCCGCGGCCGAGTTTGTGTGCACGGTCGCGAAGATCAGCACGCCGAAGCTGGCCAGCTGCAGGGCCAGGCGCATGGTCTCGGGCCCACGCAGCTCGCCGACCAGGATCACGTCGGCGTTCTCGCGTCCGGCCGAGCGGATCGCGTCGGCGAAGCTCGGCACGTCGTCACCGACCTCGCGGTGGGTGATCAAGCACTTGGCCGGCTGATGCACGAACTCGACCGGATCTTCGATCGTGAGGATGTGGCCGCTGCGGGTGTGATTGATGTACGCGAGCATCGCCGCGAGCGTCGTGCTCTTGCCGCTGCCGGTCGGGCCGGTGACCAGCACGAGCCCAGAGCGGCGCTTGGCCAGCTCGATGATCGCCGGCGGGAGCCCGAGCTGCTCGGCGCTGAGGATCTTGGATGGGATGGTCCGAAACACCGCGCCGGGGCCGGTGTGCTTGCACAGGTAGTTGCAGCGAAACCGAGCCTTGCTGCCGAGCGCGTAGGCGAAGTCGAGGTCGCGCTCGGCCCGGTACTGCTCGCGCTGCCGCTCGTCGAGCAGCTCGTCGAGCAGCGCGTGCATGCGCTCGGAGGTCAGCGGAGGATCCTCGTGCGGGACCAGGTCGCCCTTGAGCCGCAGCATCGGCGGGTAACCAACCGAGAGGTGCAGGTCCGAGGCGTTGCGCTCGAGCATGATCTCGAAGTAGCGATCGAGCTTGGCCATGGGAGTGTCCTAGGGTTCGCGCTTGCGGCCGCCCAAGAGGTTGCGCATGGCCCCGAGCGCGCTGGCGGATTGGTTTTGGTTGGCCGTCGCCGCGGCCTGGGCAGCCTCGGCCGCGGCCGCTTGCTTGCGTCCGACCAAGCGTGGGTCTTCGGCGTGCGCCCGCGCGACCTCGAGATCGACGACCCCGCGCTCGACCAGCTCGTCGAGCGAGTCCTCGATGCGGATCATCCCGTAGTTGCGCCCGCGCTGGAGCAGGCTCGGCAGCTGGAAGAGCTTGTTCTCGCGGATCAGGCTCCACAAGGGCACGCTGCCGGTGATCAGCTCGGACGCCGCGACCATCCGCGTGCGCGTGGCGTTGGGCACGAGCTTCTGCGAGATGACCATCTTGAGCGCGCCAGCCAAGGTCGAGCGGACCTGCGCCTGATCCTCGGGCGGGAACATGTCGATCAGCCGATCGATCGTCTTGGCGCCCGAGGGCGTGCTCATGCTAGCGATCACCAGGTGGCCGGTCTCGGCCGCCTGCAGGGCCATCTCGACGGTCTCGCGATCGCGCAGCTCACCGATCACGATCACGTCCGGATCCTCGCGCAGCGCGGCCTTGAGCGCGCGATGGAAGCTGGCCGTGTGGAGGCCGACCTGCCGCTGGCTGATCACCGCGCGCTTGATCGGGTGGACGATCTCGATCGGGTCCTCGACCGTGATGATGTGGTGGGGCTTGCTCGCGTTGACGCGATCGACCAGCGCCGCCATCGTCGTGGTCTTGCCCTGGCCGCTCGGGCCCGACACGACCGCGAGGCCCTGGTGGTAGGTAGCGACCTTGTTGAGCTCGGGCGGCAGGCCCAGCTCATGCAGGGTCGGCGGGCGATCGACGAGCAGACGAAAGCAGCCCTTGAGGCCGGAGCGGCCCTTGGCGAAGTTGACCCGCAGGCGGCCGGTATCGGGCAGCTCGAGCGCGAAGTCGGCGTAGCCGAGCTCGTCGAGCTGCTCGCGGTTGCGGGCGTCGGCCTGCTCGAGCAGGAACGCGAGCATCTGCTCGACGCCGGCCGCGGGCAAGGGGTCGCCGATCGGGACCAGCTCGCCGAGCCGACGCAAGCGCGCGGGCATGTTGCCGACCAGGTGGACGTCGGAGCAGCCGGACTCGCGAGCTTCGCGGAGCAGCGCGAGGGCTCGTTGCTCCGCGCTGCCGCGGTTCCACGTCATCTTGGGCTCGCGGCTGAGGAAGGGATCGTCGCCGACCGCAGGGATGCTCGCGGCGCTGGGGGGCGTGCGAGCGGGCGGGGTGGGGCGCTCGACGTTCGGCTGGGCGACCGCAGCGGGCGAGCGCGGGCTGGGCGTTCGCTCGAACACGGGGGTCTTCTCGATCTCGCCGGTCGCTTCATCGGCTGGGGTCGGGGCCGCGACCGCTGCCGCGGGGACGAGCGCGAAGCGGGCCTGTAGTTGATCGCCCTGCCGAGCAATTCGGCAGGCATAGCTTCGTCCTGCGATCTCGACCTGCTGTGGCGATCCCGATCCATCCTGCGTCGGCAGCAGCGAGCGCAGGCCCTCGCCATCGAGCAACGCGACGATGTGCCCCGCGAGCAGGTTCTGCTTGGTCAGCGGATGCAGGCGGCCGTCTCGTAGCCGCAAGGTCGCGGGCTTGCTGGTCTGGAGGACCAACTCGGCAACATCTTCGCGCTGGAGATACCGCAGGAAGCGGTCGAGCTCGGCCACGAGAGCAGAATAGCTGGTTTAGCCCCCCGCAGGCATCGGAGACTCAGCGACCTTGGTGGGCTGGTTTCGGGCTCGCAGACGTCCGCTTGGCCCCCGTAGGGGGCCTTTACCGCCCCGCAGACATCGTAGCCCCCCACGGGCGTCGTGCACTCGGCTGGAGATCAGTCTTCGGTGGTGCGGGGGGGCGTGAGCAGGCTCGCGAGCACCGAGATCAACAGCACGGTGCCGACGACCCCCAGCGAGAGCGGGGTCGGCATGTGGTAGGGCTCGAGCCAGGGCTGCTTCTCGACCCCGAGCGCGTAGATGCCCATGCCGCCGAGGCCCTCGGCCATCACCATCTTGACGCCGATGAACGCGAGCACGATCCCGAGCCCGTAGGGCAGGTAGTGGAAGCGGTCGATCACGTTCTCGAGCAGGAAGAACATCGCCCGCAGGCCAAGCACCGCGCACACGTTCGACGTGAACACGATGAAGGGGTCGCGCGAGATGCCGAAGATCGCCGGGATCGAGTCGAGCGCGAAGATCACGTCGGCGGTCTCGACCATCAGCAGGCAGACGAACAAGGTCGTCACGTACCAGCGTCCGTCGGCGCCCTTGCTGAAGAACCTGGGCCCCTCGAACTCGCGGGTGACTCGCAGCCACTGCTCGGCCTTGCGCTTGACCCACGAGTCGCCGGCCTCTTCGTCGGGGTCGTCGTCACCGGCGAAGAGCAGCTTGACGCCCGTGTAGATCAGGAAGCCGCCGAACAGGTAGAGCGACCAGCTGAACATCTCGATCAGCCCGAGGCCGACCAAGATGAAGATCGCTCGCAGGATCAGCGCGCCGAGGATGCCGGCGAAGAGCACCCGATGCAGGTGCTCGCGCTGAATCTTCATGTATCGGAAGATGATGATGAAGACGAAGATGTTGTCGACGCTCAGCGAC
>CBFGLP010000625.1:0-5058 GCA_965649595.1 uncultured Myxococcales bacterium
GGCGAGATCCCGCTGCAGGTCCAGGTCAAGCTGCTGCGCGCGCTGCAGGAAGGCGAGGTCGAGCCGGTCGGTGGCCGGACCACGCAGGTCGACTTTCGCCTGGTCTGCGCGACCAACCGCGAGCTGACCGAGGAGGTCAAGGCCGGCCGCTTCCGCGAGGATCTCTACTACCGCATCAACGTCGTCCCGCTGCGGATCCCCCCGCTGCGGGATCGCCTCGAGGACGTGCCGCTGCTCGCCGACCACTTCCTGCGCATGTACACGGCTCGCCACGGCAAGCCGATCGAGGGCATCGGCGAGGCCGCGCTCGATCTGCTCGGTCGCTACGGCTGGCCCGGCAACGTGCGCGAGCTCGAGAACGCGATCGAGCGTGCGGTCGTGCTCTCGCGCGGGCCGATGATCGACGTCGACGATCTGCCGCCGGAGCTGCGCGACCCGCAGGCTGGGCACGGTCGTCAGCTGACCTTCTCGGTCGGCACGCCGCTCGAGGAGGTCGAGCGGCGAATGATCATGGAGACGCTCAAGTTCACGCGCGGAGACAAGCGCCTCGCCGCCGACCTGCTCGGCATCGCGACCCGCACGATCTACCGCAAGCTCGAATCGGGTCAGATCCACGACGAGAGCTACACCCCCCACCGCGAGAAGACCGAGACCAAGGGTGTGATGCACTGAGTCGGCCGCTCGCCGAGCCCTGCGCCAGCGCATGGCGTCGGCGAACGCGCTCGCTTAGGCTCCCGCCTCCCGCTCCCCACCACGCCCCACGGACGACATGGAAGCGCTGTTCAAAAAGTACTTCTGGCTGATCAAGCTGCTGGGGATCTGCGTGGTCGTGGGCTTCATCGCCAGCGCCGCGGTCAACTCGATCGGCAGCCGCAAGCTGCTCGAGCCGGCGACTGAGGCCGGCTCGGCCGAGCTCGAGCAGGACGAGGCAGGCGAGACCGAGGGCGACGAGGACGAAGAAGACACCCGCGAGCGCCAGAGCAAGATGCTCGAGAAGCTCTCGGGCACGCCCAGCTCGAGCACTCAGCGCAAGACCGCCGCGGCCGATGCAGTCGTCGCGGGCAGCATCTTCTGCCCGACCTGCATGCCGCCCGCGCCGACCCCCGAGCAGCTCGCCGCGGCCGCTCCGACCAGCACCGGCGCGCCGGTCCGACCCGGCGAGATCCCGAGCAGGCTGCCGCTGCAGCTGCTCGCGACCATGGAGTCGGACGACCCGGCCTACTCGATGGCCACGATCCTGCACACCGACAGCAACACGCTCTCGGCCTACAGCCCGAACGACACTATCCGCGCGGGCGTGGTCGTGCAGCGGGTCGAGCGAGGCAAGGTCGTGATGCGCAACGGTGCCCAGCTCGAGTACCTGCAGATCGGCGCCGCCGCCCCGCCACCGCCACCGGCAACCGCCGCGGCCAAGCCCGAGGAAGAGCAGCCGGCCCCCAACGATCGCGAGATCGAGGGCGCGGCCGAGGCGATCTCGTGCGACGAGAGCTTCACCAACTGCACGGTCGACAAGGCGTTCGTCGAGAAGCTGATGGCCAACCCGGCGCAGCTGACCAAGCAGGCCCGCATCGTCCCCTCGGTCCGCGACGGCGAGACGACCGGCTACAAGTTCTACGGCATTCGTCCTGGCAGCTTGCCGAAGCTGCTCGGGCTCAAGAACGGTGACCTGCTGACCTCGGTCAACGGTCACGAGCTCGAGTCGCTCGATCAAGCGATGGACCTCTACAACAAGCTCCGCCGTGCCTCGCACCTCTCGGTGACGATCGAGCGCAAGGGCAAAGTGATGCAGAAGGAGATCGACATCAAATGATGCGCTGGTTCGAAGTCCGAGGAGCAGGCCGCGTGGTCCGAGACGCGCTGCTCGGATTCACCCTGATCGTCGGCATGCTGCTGAGCGCGCTGCCGGCCGACGCCGCGCCGCCGACCCGAGGTCCTCGCAAGGGGACCACGACCGAGGGCGAGGACGAAGGCGGCGAGGAACAGGGCGGCAGCACGACCGCGCCGCCGCGGCCCGGCTCGACCACCGCCGCGCCGGGGGCTGGCAGCGGTGAGCTCAGCGGCGACGAGGGCCCCAACGCGTGCAAGAAGTGGCCGGAGGGCAAGAAGTTCACGATCACCGTGCCGCGCGAGGCCGAGCTCGAGCAGCTCATCCAGTGGATGATGACGATCTCGTGCCAGAAGTTCATCTACAACTCGAAGATCCGCAGCGGCAAGGTCACGATCCTCTCGCCCGAGAAGGTGACCCTGCGCGAGGCCTACGCGGCCTTCTACGCGGCGATCGAGAGCATGGGGCTGACCGTCGAGCCGGCCGGTAGCTACTTCAAGATCGTCGAGAGCACCGACGCCAAGACGCTCAGCCTGCCGGTCTACGAGGACGGCACCACGGTGCCCAACAACGACCGCTTCGTGACCCAGCTGGTCCGGGTCAAGGAGGGCAACGTCAAGGACATCGCCGACGTCGCCAACAAGCTCAAGGGCAAGCAAGGCAGCGTCGAGGTCGTCGACAACCTGCTGATCATCACCGACCGCGGCTCGATCGTCCGCCGGCTCCTGCAGATCGTCGAGGAGCTCGACACCGCAGGTGGTGGCAACGGCGAGAAGATCTTCTTCTATCAGTTGCAGTACGCCGACGCCGAAGAGGTCGCGGGGATCATCCGCGACGTGTTCGGCGAGGGTGACAAGGCGGCCGCTGGCGGCAAGGGTGGCAAGGCGGCCGCTGGCGCGGCCGCGAGCGGCGGGGCCAGCTTCTCGCGCGTGATCGTCGACGAGCGCACCGGCACGCTGATCATCATCACGAGCGAAGGCGACTACATCACGATCAAGAAGCTGATCGAGCAGCTCGACGTGCGCCTGCCCGGCGGCGGCGGTCGCATCCACGTCAAGCGGCTGCGCAACGCCGACCCCAAGGAAGTCGCGACGGTCCTGCAGAACCTCGTGTCCGGCTCGGGCGGGGGCGGTGCCGCCGGTGGTGGTGGCGGCCGTGGGGGCGGCAACGCTGCCCCGGCCGCGGCTGGCGGCGTCGAGCTGTTCTCCGGAGAAGTGAAGGTCACCGCCGACGAGGCGACGCGCTCGCTGGTGATCGTGGCTTCGGCGGCCGACTACAAGAGCCTCGAGCCAGTGATCGACGAGCTCGACCGCGACCGCAAGCAGGTCTACGTGGAGATCTACTTGCTCGAGGCCTCGGTCAGCCGCAAGTTCACGACCGGCGCTGGCGCGCACTTCGGCTACGCGTTCCCGGCCACCGTCGGGCAGGTCGAGGGCGACGCGGTCGGCTTGATCGCGTCCTCGCCCTCGGCCGATGCGAGCAGCCTCTTGCTCTCTCCGCAGGCCCTGTCGGGCTTGGCTGGCGGTCTGCTCGGGCCGCTGGTGCCCAACACCGGCGCGTTGCTGGGCACCGGCAAGGACATCCCGGCGTTCGGCGTGATCCTGCAGGCCTTGCAGAGCAACGACGACGTCAACGTCGTCGCCGAGCCGCACATCTACACGGCTGACAACAAGGAGGCCGAGATCGAGGTCGGTCGCAAGGTCCCGACCCCCGGCGCGCTGAGCTTCGGCGGCGGTGCGGCTGGCACCTCGCTCACGCCCCTGCAGTCGATCAACCGCGAGGACGTGACCCTCGACATCAAGCTGACCCCGCACGTCAAGGACGAGTTCAGCCTGACCCTCGACATCGAGCTCGAGGACCGCGACGTCGTCGCGACCGACCCGGTGCTCGGCGTCACTACCACCAAGCGCCGGGTCAAGCTCGAGAACGTGCTCGCCCGCGACGACCTCCCGGTCGTGCTCGGCGGCCTGATGCGCGAGCGCGAGATCGAGAACACCCAGCAGGTCCCGGGCCTCGGCTCGGTGCCGATCCTCGGCTGGCTGTTCAAGCGGCGGGTCAAGACCAAGGAGAAGATCAACCTGCTGATCATCTTGGTCCCGCACATCGTCGAGACCGCCGACGACATCCGCCGGATCCACGAGCAGCGCACCCGCGAGCGGTTCGAGTTCCTCGAGCGCGAGACCAACTTCAAGCGCCGCGACCTCGAGACCAACGTCAACTACCGCAAGAAGGCCGGCATGCTGGCCAGCATCGACCGCGAGGCGCGGCGCTACGAGAGCCAAGAGCTGTTGCTGCGTCAGGCCGAGGCCGAGCTGGCGTCCGAGCGGATCACCGGCGAGCTCGGCATGAGCCCACGCGACGCGGTCGAGGAGGACGGTGGTGGCAGCGGCGAAGCGGCGGCTGGCGAGGCGCCCAGGCCCCGCAGTCGTCCGCCGGCAGCGACCACTGGCGGCGGAGGAGAGCCGAACTGATGGCCGCGACCCCGCCTCCGCCTCCGCCCCCGGTCGATCGGGGGGCCTCGGCTCAGCCGCTCGTCCGCGGGGCCGAGTCGGCGATGATGGCCGCTCAGCTGCGCAGCCAGGCGGGCCTGACCGACCTGCCTCGGCTCGAGCACCGGCCGATCGGCGAGATCCTGATCTGGCAGGGCTCGGTCACGCCCGAGCAGCTGGCCGAGGCGCTCTCGGCCCAGCACCTCGAGGGTGAGCGGGTTGGCGAGACCCTGGTCCGGCTCGAGCACTGCACCGAGTGGGACGTCTGCCGGGCGCTCGCTCGGCAGTTCGGCCTGCCTAACCGCGAGTACGTGCCCGAGGACGAGATCCAAGACGCGCTCGTCGAGCAGCTGCCGATCAACTACGCGCGCAGCAACCTGGTGCTCCCACGCGCGCTCGTGCGCGAGGAGGACCGGCTCGAGGTGCTCGCCGCCGACCCGCTCAAGCTCGACGCGCTCGACGATCTCGCGTCGGTCTACGACGCCGAGATCGAGGTCACGTTGATCCCGCGCGGGCTCGTGCTCGAGCTGATCAACAAGACCTACGCCAAGCGGACCAAGGACGTCGATCTCGAGAAGAAGGCCGACGAGTACGGCGAAGAGGACGAGGACATCCTCCACGCCTCGGCCGAGGACGCGCCGATCATCCGCTTCGTCAACTCGCTGATCTTCAACGCCTCCAAGTCCAAGGCCTCGGACATCCACATCGAGCCTGGCGAGAAAGAGGTGGTGGTCCGCTACCGAG
>CBFGLP010000626.1:0-9521 GCA_965649595.1 uncultured Myxococcales bacterium
TCGCCGTCATTGGGCTCGTCGCCGTCATTGGGTTCGTCGCCGTCATTGGGCTCGTCGCCGTCATCTTCATTATCATCCTCGTCATCCTCGTCGTCGCCCTCGGCCTCGTCGTCGGACACGTGGATGGTCCCGTCGATGTAGATGTCACAGCCGGTCAATCCGGCGAGCGTGACCGTGGAGATCAGTAGGCTCAGGGGGGCGGGAAAGCTGCGCTTCAACATGGATTCACCTTTGATTCGAGGCTCGCCGCATCGGCTCGGCCTTCGCAGCATGGGTGCCGCGGCAGGTCGCGAGGGGGTCAATGAAATTTCGACTTTTGTTCGCGTGTCGATGTGCCGAAGGTGCAAAGCGTGGTGAGGTGACTGAATGCACGAACGTCGGCGCGTGGAGCTGTCAGAGCGGCACGAGGGTGCAAGCTTCTGGGTCATTCGCGCAATTGACCGAGCATTCGCTGTCTTCGCTGCAATAGAGCGTGCAGCCGAAGGGGCAATCGGCGATCTCGCAATTGCTCCCGCCGATGCAGTGCAGCTCACAGTCGCCGGCTGGACAGTGCATTCGACAGCTCCCGCTCTGCTCGCAGATCATCGAGCAGTTGCCGCCGATGCAGCTCAGATCGCACTCTTCGCTCTGCCAACAGCTCGAGTGGCAGCCGGCAGCCATGCACTCGGTCTGGCACAGCAGGCTGTTGATGCAGGCGCTCGTGCAAGTGCCGACGTCGCAGGTCTGCAGGCACACGGCGTTGGGCGGGCAGTCGAACTGGCAGGGCTGCTCTTCGTTCGGGAAGCAGGTCTGCTCGCAGACATCGTTCTCGCACGGGCAGTCCCTGGCGCAGGACGGCAGTTGAGGCTCGGGTGGGGCCGGGAGCTCGGGATCGGCGTCCGGCGCGTCGTCGTCACTCGGCTCGTCGCTCGCGGTGATTCGGGCGACGGTGTCGGGCTCGAGCACGCAGCTGGCCGCGAGCAACACGAGCAGCAACCGGTCGCGCTTCACGGCGCCTCACCTGCTCCCGCGAGCTCGCCCTGCCAGTGCTCGAGCCGTGTCCGATGGATGCTGGTCGGGTGCGCGCGCAGGAACTCGTCGATCGAGTCGGCCAGATCGTCCGTGCGATCGAGCTGGCGCAGCGCTCGAATGCGACCGTAGCGGGCCTCTTCGATCAGCTCGCTCGCGCCGCTGGTCACGTAGGCGTCGAACTGCTCGAGCGCCTCGCGGGCTTGGCCCTGTCCGAGCAGCAGACGACCGAGCGAGACCGTGGCCGTTCGCGCGGCTCGGCTCTCGCCGTGGCGGCGGATCAGCTCGCGGTAGCGGTCGATCGCCGTGCTCGTCTCGCCCTCGGCGAGCGCCCGCTGGGCCGCGGCGAGCAGCTCGTCGGCGCTCGTGCCCTCGTGCTCGCTCGTGGGTGGACGCCGCGCGGGAGCGGGGAGCGGGGCAGGGGGTTGGGTTGGCTCGAGCACGCGCTCGGGCTCGAGCCGGTGCTCGGGTCCGGCGAGCAAGGTCAGCGCTGCACCTACGCCGAGATGCAGCGGGGCCTCGCCATTCATTCGACCGCTGACCTCGGCTTCACCCGCGATCACCTCGACGTCGATCTCCTGGGCTTCGGGGTCGAAGTCGAGCTCGACCTCTCCGTGGCTCCGGACGATCCCCGCGGGCGTCTCGATCTCGACCAGCGTCGCGTCGTCGAGGCTCTCGATGTGGAGCTGGCCGCTCTCGAGCCGCAGCTTCACGTGTCCGTCGGTCGAGCTCCGCTCGACCGTGAAGCGCACGCCTTCGCGGGTGCAGAGCGTCGCGCCGCGACCGACTCGGCGGCAGTCGTCGCCCGCGAGGGCGTGACGCTCACCAGGGAGGGCGACGAGGATCTCGGGCTCGGCCCCCTCCCGGGCCATCGCGGCGCCGCCTCGGGGCTGCTCGGCGCTGCGGGTCCCCGTGGTAGCGAGCGCAGCCAGGCGCTGCGGGAGATCGATGGCGAAGCCGAGCGCGATGCAGGCCGCGAGCGCCACGAGGCCGATCAGCACCTGCGTCCTGCGAGGCTTGCGAGCGGCCGCTAGCGAGATCGGCTCCGACGCGCGGCGGGGCTGCGTGGGCTCGTCCGAGTGGTCGAGCTCGGGGTCGTCGAGGAGGGTGGCGCTGGCCGAGTTGGCCCGCGCGAGCACCCGCGCGATCAGATCGTCGTCGCTGCGCTCGCCGGGCCGTGGCTGCTCGAGCGTCGCGAACTCGGCCCACAGCGATGCCTCGGCGCGCAGCTCCGGGTGCTCGCGCTCGAGCTGCTCGCGCTCGCGTCGCGCAGCCTTCGGGGACCGTCCATGGCGGGCTTCGGCGATCACTGTCGCCGTCCACTGCTCCAGCTCGTGCTCGATCATCGCGGCACCTCCTCGGTCACGGGCGGCTGACTCAGGCTCGCAGGCTTGCGTGCGCCGAGCAGGATCTCTTGCCGAACCCGTCGGCGCAGCTCCTTGGTGCCGAGCCGCAGTCGACCCTTGACCGTGTTGGGGCTGACCTCGGTGAGCTCGGCGATCTCGGGGATCGAGTAGCCGAGCGCGTGGTGAAGCACCAGCGCCTCGCCCTGCTCGGGCGGAAGCTCGGCCAGGTACTCGCGCAGGCTTCGGGGCAGGTGCTCGTCGGTGTCGCTAGTCAGCCGCGTGTCGGGCTCGTCGGCGCTGTCGAGCACAGCCTCGCGCGCTTGGCTGCGACGCAGTCGGGCCCGATGCTTGAGCACCGCGCGGGTGGCCACGCAGCGGGCCCAGTGGCGGAGGCTCGCGTCACCGCGGAACCCATCGGCCGCGCGCAGCAGCTGCAAGAGCGCAAACTGAGCCGCGTCGTCGGCCTCGTGCGGATCTCCGACCAGCGCCCGAGCGACGCCGCGAACGTCGGCGATCACCGTCTCGACCAACCAGCGCTGGGCTCGGGGGTCACCCTGACCGGCCGCACGGACGCGGGCCAGCACACGTGCGCGCTCGAGCTCTTGGCTCGGCTGATCCTCGAGCGTGCGTGCTTGTGCCGGCATCGGGTGGCGGACCTCTGGGTACCGGGCCAGGAGCGGATCGGGTCAAACTTTTTCTGTGCGTGCGTGGGTGCGCTCAGCGCCACACCAAGTCGAAGTCGAAGCCTGCCCAAGCCAGCGCCCGGACGGGGTGGGGAGCGAGGATGCGCCGGGTGCTCGTGCCCTGGTCGGTGACGAGCTCGACCGCGTAGTCGGCCCGGGTGAGCATCGCTGCGACACCCACACCGGCGGAGAGGCGCACGGACTCGGTCAAGCGAGCACCCGCCGCGACGCTCAGCTCGGCGGTCGAGAACCAGCGCACGCGAGCTCCCGAGAGCTCGACTCGGGTCTCGTCCGATGACTCGATCGAGATCCGGCGCGTGGGCTCGACCGAGAGGCGACCGGAGAGCTCGATGTCCCAGCCACGCCGGAGCGGGAGCGACCAGCCGCCCGCGAGCGCGAAGGGGAAGCGTTGCAGGACGAACACCAGGTCGGGGTGGCGCAAGGTCGTCTGCGGCGCGACGTCGTAGATCAGCTCGACGTGAGCGCGCGGGTGTGGTCGCACGCCAGCGGCAAGCGTCACGCTGGACTGCCAAGGCGCGTTGGTGGCGAAGCTGTTGCCGCGGTAGCCAGCGCGCAGCCGCAGCCAGGGGCGCAGAACGGGGACAACCCTGCCTTCGCGGGTGATCGTGGGTCGTGGCGGTGGCTCGGGCTCGGGGACGGGGACGGGCTCGGGTGAAGGTAAAGGCTCGGACGGCAGCGGGACATCCAGCGCGATCGCGCGACCCTCGATCAGCGCGACCGCTGCCATCGCGGCGACGTTGGCGAGCGTCTCGAGGGCGACCGCCTCGCCGAGGTCACTCGGGATCTGTCGGCCATAGAGCTGCTCGCGGTCACGCTCGAGCACGTAGAGGGCAGGGGGGCTGGAGGCATCGCGGGGCAGGTCGATCCACAAGATTCCGCGTGCGTCCGAGCGCTCGAGCGGGTCGCGTGAGCGGGTGACCAGCTCGCGGAAGTCGAGCTCGTCGGGGTCGTAGCGCTCGGTGACCAGCCGAAGGTCGAGGTCGCGCAGGTGCGCCCCGATGGTCGCTAGGGCCCGCTCGTCGAGGTCGCTGGCGAGCTCGGGGACCATCAGCACGATCGCAGGCGGATCTACCGATGGCTGTGCGGAGCTCGATGTGGTCGGGGGGCCGGCCCATGCCCACCCTGGGACCGAGAGCAACGCGAGCGCGAGCAGAGCCGAGGGCCGCACGTGCTTGGGGGTACGCCGGACCCTCGCGCCGCGCAAGTCGGTCCGATGCTGGCGAGCTCGTGCTCGGGTCACTCGTTCGTGCCGTCCAGATCCTCGCCACGGAACGCCTGCTCGACCAGCGGCACGAAGAGCAGCTCCTCGAGCCGACCCCACAGCTCGCTCGGCTGCATCTTCTTGGCCGGCTCCGCGGTCCCGAGCATCGTGCCGTGGATCAGGCCCTCGCCATCGAAGTGCAGCCGCAGCGGCGTCTTGTCGAGCGTGTCGCTGCGGTAGGGCTGCGGGACCTCGAGGTGCGGCTCGGACCACTCGGGCAGCTGGATCTGGCTGCGCGGCGCGACGAAGCGGACCCGCAGGTGCGTCGGCCGTTGATCGCCGCCGCGCTTGCGCTCGTGCTGCCAGCGGTGGTCGTAGCAGATTAGGCCCAGCTGCGACTGCAAGAGCGCGCCAGCGTGACGGCCCTCGACGCAGACCAACAGGTCCCGCCACTTGCGAGCATGGACCTGGCCCTGCTCGTTGGGCCGGACGTCGGCGAGCAAGCGCTCGCGGATCCACGCGGGGCTGCGCGAAGGTCCCCATAGCCGGTCGGGCGGCCACACGCCGCGCTCGGGCGCCTCCTTGTCGCCGTGCACGTGAAAGCTGGCCTTCCAGCTACGCAGGTCGAGCTCGTCGAGCAGCGGCAGCAGCCAGCAGAGCAGCGCGCCGCGTGGGTCCTGCTCTTGCACGTGCAGCGTGATCGCGTGGCGCTCGCTGGCCAGCAGCAGCGCGTCGACGATCATCAGGCGAAGGTCGCGGTGCGCGTCCTCGGCCGCCTCTTGATAGAGCTCGGCTGACTCGCCCTCATAGAGCGCGGCGATCGTCAGCTCCTCGGCGCTCGCAATCGCGAGGCTCAGCTCGTCGAGGCGCTCGAGCGTGCCGCGGAGCCGACCGAGCTCGCTCTGCATGCGGCCGAGCTCGGCGGCGTGCTCCCAGCTCGAGCGATCCTTGCGGCGCTTGTGCGCGCCGTAGCCGAGCTCCGCGATCAGCATGCGCTGGCGGTCCCGCAGCTCGCGGATCGGCGACAGCTCGAGCGCTGCGGCGGCGCTGCGACGCAAGCTCGAGACCCGCTCGAGCGCGTCGAGGGTCTTGCGGGTCGCGCGGCTGGGCGGCTGCGTGACCTCGATAGCGATCAGGTCCTGGCGCTCGCGCGCGAGCACCCGCTCGCCCTTGCGCGGGCTCTTGCGAGGCACAGGATCGTCGCCTGCCTCGTCGACCCAGACCGTCGAGCCCTCGCTGCGATCGCTGATCCCCGCGAGCGTCCGCGCGAGCGGGGCGACCAGGCGATCCTCGAGCTCGCGGCGTAGCGCTCGCGCGCCGTAGGTGTCGGAGTAACCCTCGCGCGCGAGCCGGGCGATCGTCGGCGCCGCGACCTCGAGCGTGATGCCTCGCTCGGCCAAGCCATCGCGCTCGCGGACCTTGGCCAGCGAGACCGCGGCGACCTGCTCGATCTGCGCGCGGTCGAGTGGGTGGAAGGGGATCACCCGATCGATGCGGTTGACGAACTCGGGTCGGAAGTGGGCGTCGACCTGGTCGAGGTAGTAGCGCTCGGCCGCGGCGGCGTCGTGGTCCGACTCGCCGCGCGCACCCGAGCCGAACCCCGAGCTCGGCCGGCGATGCGCGGCGCCGAGGTTCGAGGTCATGATGATGATCGCGTTGTGGAACCAGGTCGTGCGCCCGCGCGCGTCCGAGAGTCGACCTTCGCCGCAGACCTGCAGCAGGAGATCGAAGACCGCCGGATGGGCCTTCTCGATCTCGTCGAGCAGGATCACGCAGAAGGGCTGCTGACGGACCTTGCGGGTCAGCACGCCGTCCTCGCGATCGGTGCCGCGGATCAACCGCTCGGCTGCGAGCGGATCCATGTACTCGCTCATGTCGAAGCGAGTCATCCGCTCGGGCGAGCCGAACAAGAAGCGCGCGAGCGTCTTGGCCACCTCGGTCTTGCCGATCCCGGTCGGGCCGACGAACAAGAAGGTCGCGAGCGGCTTCGACTGCGGCTGCAGGCCAGCCTTGACCGTGCACAGCGTCTCGGCGACCCGCTTGACCGCCTCGGCCTGGCCGATCACCCGGGCCTGGAAGTAGTCGACGATCCGCTGGAACTCGAGCGCTCGATCCTCGCGCAGCAAGAACATCGGGATGCCCGAGTGGATCGAGAACCCGCGGTAGACCTCGTCGGGGCCGATCGGCTTGGGCTTGGCGTGCTCGTCGAGATCGGCCTCGTGGGTCGCCCGCAGCGAGGCGTAGAAGCGCAGCGCCTTGCCGGGGAACGCCTGGTAGCTGAAGTAGCGCTCGGCCAGATCGATCAGCGGTGTCACGGCGTCGCGGCCCGGTGGCAGCGAGAGCGTCGGTCGATCGGGCTCGGTCTTGCGATCGTGCTCGGCCCGCGCGACTACGATCGCGTGGGTCTTGCGGGCGTCGAACTCAGGCACGGCCACGCGCGCGAGCGGGGCGAAGAAGCCGACGTGGCGCTTCTCGTGGTGCTCGAGCAGCTCGGGGGTCAGCTCGCCGAGCAGGCGCACGCGACCCCGCTCGATCCACGGGCGGATGCTGCCGGCCACGTCGCCCAGCTCGCCGCTGGTCCGGGCGAACAGATCGGCGAGGTTGTCGAAGTAGAGCACCGCGTCGATCGCCTCGGCTGCGGCCATCACGTCGTGGACCCGCTGCTCGAGCTGACCGAAGCCAGACTGTCCAGCGACCAGCTGGGCGCCGGAGGTCGCGACGATCTCCGGTAGCTCGCTCTTGTCCTGCTTGATCCAGCGCTGAACCAACCCGTGCACGACCGCGGTCTTGCCGGCGAGCTCGGGTCCGACCAGCATCAGGGCGAGTCGCTCGCCGCCGCGCAGCAGCGCGTCGAGGGCCGCGATCTCGCGCTCGCGGAACAGCACTGGCGGGAGCCGACGCTGTCGAATCTCCTCGATCAGCGAGGTGCCGACCTTGCTCAGCAGGATCCGGGCCTCGGCCTGCGAGCGCTCGCGCGCGCGTCGGCGGCGGGCGGCGGCTCGAGCGGCCGCGTTGCGTCGCTCCTCGCGTTCGACCGTGACGCTCAGGTGCTCGATCGAGTAGGGGTCGGCCCCGCGCAGGAGCTGGAGGATGTCGGCGCCGCTCGGCTCGCGCGCGGCCATCAAGCGCTCGATCTCCGAGCGGACGCGCGCGTCGAGCTGCTCGGGATCGTCGACGACCAGCGCGTGGTCGAGGGCCAGCACGATCACCCACTCGCGGTCCTTGTCGGGCACGACCACGCAGGGGAAGCTGATCGGCTCGCCGAGCTTGATCCGATCGGGCAGGCTGGCGAGCTGCAGATCGACGTCGACGACGTGGAGGCGGGCCTGCGAGTGGGGATCGAAGCGGGCCAGCTCCGAGGCAGGGAGAGTGGCCAGGTACTCGCGCAGGAACAGCTCCTGCTGCTCGATCACGTCGTCCCGCTCGCGCGCGTAGGCGACCTTGTCTCGCTCCCCGAAGGGCCAAGCGACGAAGTCGCCGTTGGCCAGCTCTTCGATCACGATCAGGACGTCGACGCTCAGCGGATCGGACATCGGGCGCGCGAGTGTACCAGGGGCGATGGTCCCGCGAGTTGGCTTGCGAACGCCACGGGATCGGCACTACCGTCACTCGGTCCATGCGAGCGAGCCTCGAGCCGATCGACGAGCTGGCGGGCGTGCTGCTGCTTCGTTGCGAGGACGTGCGCGTGTACGATCAGGGCAGCGCCGACGCTTGGGCTCGGGTCCGCGAGCAGGCCCTCGCCGACCACCCCAGGCCAGTCGACCTGCTCTTCGACCTGTCTGGCTTCACGCTCGAGCCCAACGCGATCAGCTTCTGGGGCCGATCCGAGCGCGAGTTCATGGTCCGCTACGCCGAGACGGTGGTCCGCTTCGGCCGATCGCCGCTGCCGATCACCACGACGCTGATCGAGGTGGCCGGCAACCGCTACGGGTTCCCGGCCAACCTCGCGGACGATCGGGCGGCGGCGATCGAGCTGCTGCTCGCGCTTCGCCGGGCGGCCGCGTCGATCACTTGATCGCGATTTCCTTGTGGATCAGCGCGCCGCCGCGCTCGACGGTGACCGAGAGGTGGCTGGCGCGGCGGAGCTTCTGGTACATCGCCATCGCCTCGTCGAGGCTGCCGAGCTTGTGACCGTTGATCTCGCTGACGACGTCGCCGTTCTGCAGGCCGATCAGCTTGGCGAGGCTGCCCGAGCGGACGCCGGAGACCCGAAAGCCCGCGTTCTCGCCGTCCTTGCTGACCGGGAACATCCGCGCCTGGGTGATCAGCTGGGCCGGGTTGGCGAGCAGCTTGTCGACGAACTGCCGCTCGACCGTGCAGTTGTTCTCGTCACTGCAATTGATCGCCTGCTCGGCGCCCTCGATCGCAACGCTCTTGCCGCCCTTGGCCTTGGGCTCCTCGGCGGGCTTGGCCGCGGGGGTGGGGGCGGGCTTGGCCGGCTCGCTGCCCATGTCGATGTACTCGCGGCGACCCTGGTTTAGCAGCACGACCCGACCACGCTCGACCGCGAGGATCGTGACGCCCGGACGAACCTGCTCGTTGGCGGTGTAGGGCGCGAGGCTGTTGTCGTCCATGTCGCGGATGGTCGCCATCGACCAGAGCGGATCGTCAGACTCCATGGTCGCGAGCAGCTGCAAGGGCAGCGCGCTGCGGACCTCGCCCGCGCCCACCCCCGGGAGCCCGCCAGCGCTGGCCAGCACTGGCTGCTCGCTCGGCTCGACCGGCACGCAGGTCGGACAGAACAGGTTGTTGTTCACGATCGCGTCGGCGCTCGCCTGCTTGTAGGTGGCCTTGCTCGCGAGCGTCGGGCTCTTGGGGGTGCTGGACTTGGCGGGCGCCTTGCCGTCGGCCTCGTCCTCGTCGGCCTCGGCGTCTTGCTCGGCTTCGGCCTCACCCTCGCTCGACTCGACGCTCACGTCGTGGAGCACCTTGGAGACCAAGTGGGTGGTCAGAGCACTTCCGGCGAAGAAGACGACCACGGCGACGGCAGCGAACTTGATCAGGCCAGCGTGGCGAGAGGCGAGCCGCATGCCCAAACTGGTTGCAACCGTTGTGCCACGCCCGCCGGAGCCTCTGGATCGTCGAATTGGCGCTAATTCAGGCAGGCTTTGCACCCTTGCCAGGTCCGGGGCGGGAGCCAAAGCCTGGCCGAGTTGCACGACTGGTCCTGGTGCGGTGACAAACTGGCAAGCGCTCGAGCGCTTGGTCTCGAGCTCCAGGTCGATCGCGCGGATCTGAGCCAGCCCGTCCGGGCTGAGGGGC
>CBFGLP010000627.1:0-6697 GCA_965649595.1 uncultured Myxococcales bacterium
GCCTCGCGTTTGGGCGAGGCGGTCTCGCCGTCGACGATGCCCTGCTGTGTCCGAGCGATGGTTGGTAGAGTTCGGTGATGCGTCACGCTCTCGCGTTGCTCGGACCCCTCGTTGCGCTGGCGTGCACGGGCCGGCCGGTGCCCGGCCCTGGCGACGACGAGCTCGGCGACGTCGACGAGAGCGAGAGCTCGCAGGACAGCTCGGACACCGGCGAGGTCGACACGAGCAGCGACGACACGAGCAGCGCCGACACGAGCAGCGACGTCACGAGCAGCGATGACTCGTCGAGCGAAGCCACCGACAGCGAAGCGGAGTCGAGCGAAGACACGACCACCGGCGAGCCGATCCGCTGCAAAGAGGTGATCGGAACCGACTTGGTCATCGACGCGGACACTCCGCTCGAGTCGCTGGCCTGCCTGCGCAAGGTCTCCGGTCGGTTGCGGATCGACAGCGTCGACTGGACCGACCTCTCGGCTCTGCCCATGCTCGAGGAGGTCGAAGAGCTGTGGCTCTACCAAGTCCCCAGCCTCGTCGATCTGAGCGGGACTTCGTTGGTATCGATCGGGACGCTCAGGGTCTCGGGCTCTTCGCTGACCTCGACGGCGGGCCTCGAGAACCTCGAGGCGCTCGAGAATCTCTACCTCAGCATCAACCCCGAGGTCAGCGTCGAGCTGCCTGTCGGCCTACCCACGAGGTCGATCGACTTCAATGGCAGCGCGAGCGATCTCGGACAGCTCGCCAGCTTGCAGCCACAGCCGAGCGGCTCGAATTTCTACGTCTCAGTGAGCAGCGATACGGTCGTCGATCTCGACGGGCTGCTCGACTGCTGTGGCTTCCCCGAGCTCGATTTCACGCTCTGGCAGGATGCGGCTGTCCCGGACTTCACCGGCTTGCAGGGGCTGACCGCCATGCAGGGCCTGCACGTGTTTCAGGTCGGCGCGCCGATCAGCTTTACTGGCCTCGAGCAGCTCGAGACGATCGGCAGCTTGGAGGTCCGCGGTGACAAGTGCCACCAGTACGACGATTGGGAGGGCGTCGAGCTCACCAGCTTGGCGGGGCTCGACGGCTTGACCGCGATCGACCAGCTCACCCTCGCGTTCTTGTTCGAGTTCCAGACGCTGGCCGGGCTCCCGCCAGGCGTGAGCGTCAATATGTTGACGCTGCGCAACCTGAAGCCGCTGACGACCGCCGAGGCCGAAGCGTTCGCCCAGGCCGTACAGGCCGCGTCCAGCTGGCTCTGCGGCATGGGCGACGAGGACCTGTGCCTGACCGAGTTCGAGCTCGGCATCTGTCCGCAGTGAGCGGGCACCGCAGGTCCCAGCGCTCGAGCCCGTCGCCGGGCTGCTTGCGGCTCGCGTACGAGGGCAGCGAGCTGAACCTCGCGTAGCTCAGGCGCGTATGGGCTGCGATGATCCAGGAGCAGTGACGATGTGCTGGCACTCCATCCGCACCCTCGTGATCGCGTTGATTCTGCAGCTGACCGCCGCCTGCACGTCCAATGGTGAAGAGCCCGCTGTCGTGGAGCGGCACGGCGCGGATCCACCCTTGGCCGCCGATGTGTTTCAGGCGCTGCTGGACCGCGAGCCGCCGACCATCGATCCTCCCCCGCTGCGAGCGCCCGCCCTCGAGCACCCCCCGGCTGCTCGTACCTTCGACGAGCTTCGCTCTGCGCCCGCGCTCCCGAACCGATATCCACTCGAGCGCTGGCTCGCGCGCGCGTTCGAGTCGAGCGCGGAGCTAGACTGGTACGTGATCACCGAGGGCGCTTGCGAGGTCCGCAAGCAAGATCTCGATGGCGAGGTCCGGGAGGCGCATTGGGTCAGCTATGAAGGAACTCGGCCAGTCGCGGGCTTCAGCGACCAGGATGGTGACGGCGTCGTCGACGTGCGCCAGCGTTACACCTACGACGATCGGGGCCGGTTAATCCGGGAGGTCGAGGAATACTCGGTATGGACCGACGACTGCGAGTCGATGCAGAAGATCGTCGAGCATGCGTACGATCCCTACGGCCACCGGGTCATTACCAAGGCGAACACCTGGGGACCGATGGCACGAAGGGATTCGACCGAGCAGAGGTATTCCTACGACGCCGACGGTCGGTTGAGCGGAATCTTCGTATTCGACTCCGAGCTCGGGAGGCTCGAGCGGGCGCACTTCTTCCGTTGGTCGGGTGCGCAGGTCGAGCGCGTCGATACGCATGGCCCCGATGGCGGCTGGGTCGAGACGCTGCTGATCACCCGGGTCGGCCCCGTTTCCCGCGCGGACTGGTTTCGTCCGCAGGGCTCGACGGGCGTGGTGTGGGATCGGGCGGAGATCTTCGAGCAGCGAGACGACGAACCAATCACACGCGCCGAGCTGCACCGCCTCTCGGACGGCGAGGTGTACATGGATAGCGAGCTGCGCGTGGAATTCGAAGGTCAGCGTCGGATCGAGACTCTTCATCAACACTACGAGCCGCGGCGGCGCGAGATCTTCGAGCCCGATGGCAGCGTCACTACCGAGGTGGCGATCATCGATCGCTCCGGCCCCGAGCCACGATCGACCTTCGTGCATGAGTCGCGCGCGATCCCGGAGCCTGGCGGCCACGCGATGGTGCGTCGATACACGGATGAGGGGCCGACGATCTACCGATACGAGTGCGACCCCTTCATCCCGAAGCTGCCTGCACGGCGCAAAGGATGCCCGAACGAAGGCTAGCCGCTCGGCTGGGCTGCGGCGCGAGGCGTTTGCATGCGGCGATCGTGCTCGGCTCGATCGGCGGCAGTGAAGGCGAGCTCGTCGTTGCCCGCGAGCAGCTTCTCGAACGTGATCGCGTGCCGGTAGTAGGGGTAGTCGGGCCAGCTCGACTGGTCCAAGAGCTCGCGACCAAACTTGGCCCACTCGACGACGGCGTCCCTGCGACCATCGAGCTGGGCAAGGCGAGCGAGCAGCAACGCGAGATCGATCCGCTGCTCGCTGAAGGGCGTGAGCAGCCCGTCGACCACGCGGATGTGGTGGCGGGTCAGCAGATCGGGCATGCGATGATCGAACTCGGCGAGCGCGAGCGAGCGTAGGCTGGCGAGCGCGCTGGGCAGGCCGGCGAGGAAGGGCTCGGCTTGCTCGGCGATCGTCTCGAGCAGCAGCTCGCAGGTCTCGGCTGCCTCGGCGGTATCCTTTCCGAGATCGAAGCGGGTACCGTGCCGACCTTCGTAGAGCTGGAGGGTGTACACGAACACGCAGTGCGGGAAGTCGACCTCGTCTCGCGTGATCGCGAAGTGGTTTCGTGCCGGGAGCCCGAATGGGTGCGCGGCGAAGGCGAGGTAGCCCGAGCCGCCAGCCTTGTCGCCGACGAACCAACTCAGGATCACGAGCTCATCGCGCTCGACCCGTCCGCGCATGCCCTTGCACTTGAAGCCCAGCGCGCGGAGCTTGGGGTTGACCTGCTTGTTGAAGACCTTGCCGAACTCGGCGGCCTTGAGGTTGAGGAACTTCGGCCACACCTTCACGTCGGCGGGCAGCTCGGACTCGGGCCAGAAGCGATGTGGCAGGTCGGCGAGCTTGCGCATCTCAGGCGCCGTCCCCAGCGAGCGGCGAGACCTCGATCTTGCCGGCGACCTGACGCAGCAGCAGCTGGTAGGCGCCCTCGTAGTAGGCGCTCTGATAGATCACCTCGTCGACGCCGTCGCCCTCGAGATCGAGCAGCAGCTGCACGTCGAACATGTCGAGCCGGCTTTGCGCGGGCTCGATCCAGTCGAGGATCGTGCCCTTGGCGTCGGCGATGCCGAAGCCGCTCATGATCTCGTCGGCGATCACGTCCTCGGGCTTTTGATCGCCGAAGGCTCGGAAGCTGAACAGCAGGCGACCTTCGCCGTGCAAGGTCGCGCGGCGGACGTTGAGCTCACCCGCCTTCGGGGCTGGCCCACCCGCGGCGGTCGCAGCCGCGCCGGCGTTGGCCAACAAGGTGGTGAACACCGGGTCGCTCGCGTCGACGCTCTCGGGCAGACGGACCTTGGCGTCGGCGGGCGCGCTCGCGGCCGGGAACGCCAAGATGCCTCGCTCGCCCGTGATCGCGGATTCGGGCTTCAATACGAAGCCGACCTTGAGCCCATCGCCGCCCGAGTAGAGGTAGACGTGGTCGAGCGTGGCGTTGGTGCGGCCGGACTCGGACACGACCACGAACTTGCTGCCGGCGGCGAAGCGGGCAGGGATGCGCGCGTCGTCGGGCTTCAGCTGACCATCGGTCGCGTCGTCGGGGAACGCGGCCAGCTCGGCGAGGGTCATGTCGCCGGCTTGGACCTCGATCAGCTGCTCGCGCGCGTGACCGAGGTAGAAGGGCAGTGCGCCCGGCTGGACGGCGGGTGGCAGTGGATCAGTCGCTGGCTTGGGCTCCGTGGGCGGTGGCTCGGTCGGCGGCTTTGCGGCCGGCTTGTCGTCGGCTTTCTCCGCAGGTTGCTCGGCCGGCTCGAGCGGCGAGTCATCCTTTTTGGTTTCGACCTCCTTGGGCGTGCACGCGAGCGCGAGCGCGAGCAGGAGCGTGAGCGAGGGGAGTTGAACGAGCGAGCGGGTCGACATGAGCGGGGTCAGCGTAGAAGAACCCGAGCCGACGCGATAGGCCCCTCACGCACCGTCGCCCGCGAGCACGACCTGCTGATACTTTCCACCACTGTAGTCCTCGATCCGGTAGAGCAACAATTGGTAAGCTCCTTCATAGTAGCTGCTGTCATAGATTAGCTCGTCGACGCCATCACCCTCGAGATCGAGCAGCAGCAGGGTGTCGAAGCTGTCGAGGCGCGGCGCCGCGGGGTGGATCCATTCGATGATCGTCCCGCTCGAGTCGGCGATGCCGTAACCACTCATCAGGTCTTCGGCGATCACGTCATCGTAATTGCGGCCGCCCAACGCCCGAAAACTGAACACGAAGCTGCCTTCGTTGGCGAGCGCGACGCGGTGGACTTGCAGCTCGTCCTTGGTGGGGGGTGGGCCCCCCGCTTTCTTGGTCGCCTCGCCGGCGTTAGCGAGGATCGTGGCAAACACGGGCTCGCTGGGATCCAGCGGCTCGGGTATGCGCACGTGAATGTCGGCCGGTGCCTTGTCCAGCGGCAGCACGAGCAAGCCTCGCTCGCCCGTCAGCGGGGCCTCGAGCGCGAGCTCGACCTCGAAGTGCAGCTCGGAGGCGCCCCAGAACACTCGGATCCGCTCGACCCTGCCCTGCGTGCGGCCCTGCTCGGACACGACCACGAAGGATGATCCGACCGCGAAGCGAGCGGGGATTCGCGGGTCGTTGGGCTTCAGCGGTCGCTCGGAGTCGAGCCCTGTGTTGGCGAACACGTCATACTCGGCCGAGCTGAGATTGCTAACCGAGAACGTGACGCCCTTGCCGTCAGCCCAGCCGTAGTAGACCTCGGTCGGCTCGGCGACGCCGGTGTTGGTCGGCGCACCGATCGGAGTCGGCTCGGTCTCGATCGGAGCGAGGGGCGTGCCCTCGGCGATGTCCGAGGGGGGAGTCGTCGCGGCGGGCGTGGGCGTACAGGCGAGCACGAACGACGCGAGCGCGAGCGTGAGCGGGCAGGGAAGGGACGAGTCGCGGAATGCCATGGCAGATGTGGGTGCGAGGCTATGAGGTTCGATGCCAGTGAAATAGTCCCGCCCGACAAACGACGCCGCCGGGCCACGCTCGCTGCTCGCAACGCGTATGCTCTCGCTCGTGCAGGTCTGGCCGGCCCAGAAGATCCGTCTGCATGCCGCGGTCGCGCTGACGCTCGCGCTGCTCGGCGTGCTGGCTTGGCTGCTCGGTGCGGCCGGTTGGGTCGGCGCGCTGGTGGCCGTGCTGGCCGGGCTCGCCTGGTATGTGTGGGGGACCAGTCGCTACTATCGACGCCGCAAGCTGGTCAGCGAGCCCTTCCCCGAGCATTGGCGAGCGTTGCTCGACCGGCGCGTGCCCTTTTATAGCGACCTCGACGAGCCCGGCCGCGCGCGCTTCGAGGACGATGTGCGCATCTTCTTGGCCGAGCAACGGATCTACGGGGCGGGTGTCGGCACGCAGGCGCACGAGGTCGACGACGAGGCCAAGCTCTTGATCGCGGCCTCGGCCGCGATGCTCGGCCACGGGCTACCCAACTGGGAGTGGCCGCGGCTGCGCGACATCGTGATCCACCCGCGCAGCTTCGACGAGGAGTATCGAGGTGACGGCGAGCACCCCGACATTGCAGGCATGGTCCACCATCAAGGGCCGATCTTGTATTCGGAGCAAGACCTGAAGATGGGCTTTCGTCGGCACGACGGGCACAACGTGGGCTTGCACGAGCTTGCCCACGTGCTCGACCTCGCCGACGGACGGGCGGACGGGGTGCCGATCGGGGTCGGGTGGGCCGCGACTGCGCCGTGGATCGAGCTGGTCACGGATCGCCTGCGCGAGCTGCATCAGCGGCGGCGCAAGGCGGGGGTGCTGCGGGACTACGCGGGCACCAACGAGGCGGAGTTCTTCGCGGTCGCGGTCGAGGCGTTCTTCGAGCGGCCGCAGCGGCTGCGGGACAAGGACCCCGAGCTTTATTCGATGTTGGCCGAATATTTCAATTTGGATCCGGCCGCGCGGGAGGGGCGACGGGATCCACGTAAATATCGATGAATCGTACGCGTTCACACCGGTGATTACTGCGAGATCCTGGATTGGGAGACTTCGATCGCAGCGCGGGAGCAATGCACGGGGGAAGCCTTTCCG
>CBFGLP010000628.1:0-10262 GCA_965649595.1 uncultured Myxococcales bacterium
CCAGCCTCGTGCGCGGCCTCGAGCCCGCGACCGGCCTTGGTGAACACGTCGAGGAGCTGCTTCCAGTCGCGCCCGGGCGCGCGCATCCACTTGGACAGCGGCTCGCCGTCGATGAACTCCATCGCCAGGAACACGCGACCGTCGATCGTGCCGACGTCGTGGACGACGATCACGTTGGGGTGGCTGAGCTGCGCGCTGGCCTTGGCCTCGGCCAGAAGGCGCCGCGCCGCCTTCTGGCTGTCGTCGGGATCGGTGCCGCGCTGATGCATCAGCTTGAGCGCGACCCGACGATCGAGCTCGGGATCGTAGGCGGCATAGACGACACCCATGCCACCAACACCCTGACGAGCCAGGATCACGTAGCGACCGAGCCGCGAGCCCGGAGGAAAGTCGTCACCTGCGGCGTCGGGCTCGAGATCGATGCCCGCGAGCGTGGTCGGCTCGAGGCTGTCTCGCACCTCGTTGGGTTCGCCGGGACCGTTGGGCTCGGTCCACCTGAGTTCTTCGCTGTCCACGGCTCCGCGGCTCGACACTGGGCTATCACAGGACGGCGCCGTCGTGGACCATCCGCAAGGTCCCGAGAGGGCGAGCAGGCTCTGAGCGGAATGACGCGTCAGGCTACGCGAGCGCTGTTCCTCGAGATTTTCTCATCGACATTTGGAATGTGCATGGTCCAAGCGACTGCTCGCTTTCGTGCGGCCGTGCCGGTGGTCTCGAACGCCCACGATGAGGCGCTCTTGGCGCCCATCTGCGGCACCTACTTGGCGAAGCGGCGAGGGCTCGCTCGCCGATGGGGCCGATGACGGGGCTGCAGCGCGAGCAGGTGCTCGGCTCGCGGCGGTCCACCTCGCCAATCCTGGCGGGGCTGCGACGCGACGGCGACCAGCTCGAGCTCGGCTCGCTCGGCGAGCCGCTCGATCTGCCGATCCGCAGGCACCCGCTCACCGGCGAGCTCGGCATCGCCGATCAGCAGCACCATCACCGCCTCGTCGTTCATCAGCTCGCGGAGGCTGACGAGCACATCGTGGAGCTCGCGATCCCAGCGCTCGCGCGCCGATCGAGCCCGCGAGAGGTGACGGCGCGCACCGATCTCGCGCTCTCGCAGATCGCTCGACCCGATGCCGAGCCACGCGTGACGACGGGCGTGGTGGTGCGCGTAATCGTAGGTGCCACCATAGGGCGGCGAGCAGAGCACGAGGTCGCAGCGGAACTCACCCGCGAGCGTGTTCGGGAGCGTGCGCGCGTCCGAGAGCACGAAGCGAGGCAGCTGCGGGCGCTCGGGCAGCAGGCTCGCGAGCGCGGCCCAGCGCTCGACCAGCTCCCTGCCCTTGCGCACGAAGAACTCGGTCGGGAGGCCCTTGCGGATCCGCTTGGTCGAGGTGCGCTGGGCCGTCTCGGCCCGCTGGCGCGAGAACTTGACCACGATCGCCGAGAACACCATCTCGAGGGCCAGCCGCTGCCGACCCTCGCGGACCCTGCGGATCTCGGCGAGCAGGCCCGCGAGCTCCTTGAGCACGTGGACGTCGTACCAAGCCCGCTCCTCGGCGGGCAGCTCGGCCCACACGTCGACGCGCTCGCGCACGCGCCTCTCCGAGGCCTCGCCGATCTGCTCGAGCAGGTCGAGGAAGCGCTCGCGCGCACGAGCATCGGTGACGTGGGTCTTGACCCGAGCGAGCCGCAAGGCGAGCGGATCGAGGTCGCTGCCGAGCGAGCGCCACCCGGCCAGCATCGCCTCGACGGCTACGGTGCCGCTGCCACAGAAGGGATCCAGCACGGTCGGGCGCGGAGCGATGGCCAGCTCGCGCAGCAGCAGCTGGGCGATCGCCGGGTGCATTCGCGCGGGGTAGGCATGAAAGCCGTGCGTCAGGTCGTCGCGGCCGCGAATCGGCTCGCGCTCGGGCGACCTTGAATCGGCGAGCGGGCCCGCGTCCGTCGCGAGGGCGCGCGTGGACGGAGCAGGACCGGGCTCCGACGCGTCATCGTCATCATCGAAGTGGCGATCGTGCTCGGCTTCCCGCTCATGCTCGGCGTCCTGCGCGTCAGCCTCGCTCGCGGCCTCGAACGCGGCGACCAAGGGCACGCAAAAGGCTGGATCGCCGCGCGACTCGGTCCGGCCACCGAGGTTCGAGAGTCCTTGCCTGCGTCGCTCGGCCACGATCGCGCGACTGTGCAGGATCGCCGAGGGTCGAGCAAGGTGGGATGCTGGCGGGGAGCTACTCGGCGGGTGCTTCAGCGGCCGCCTCGGCGGGCGCCGGCTCCGGATTGTAGAACTTGTCCGGCGCGTACTTGGCCACGCACTGCTCGAACAGATAATCGGGCTTGGCTTGCAGCAGCTTGCGATCGGCCTCGGAGAAGCCCTCGGCGCTGACCGCTTTGATCACGTGGGTCATGCACGCCGCCGACTCGATGCTGCCGATCTTGGCGCACTTGCCTTTGACCTCGCCGAGGTTCTTCGACTTGGCGTCGAAGAACTCGAGCTGCGCGCCGTCGTCGTCGAAGTAGATCGCCCGGATCCACTCCTCGTAGATCTCGATCAGCTCGGTGCAGGCCGCGTCGAGCGACTTGGGCAGCTTGGCCGGCTGACCAATGACCGTCGTAGTGATCGCGTCGAGCTTGGCCTTCTGCTCGGCCTCGGCCTTCTTCTTCGCCTCGAACGCCGCCTTGCGCTCGGCCGCTTCCTTCTCGCGCAGCTTCTTGGTCGCCTCGTCCTCTTGGGGCAGGGTCGCCGCGGCGGCGGCCTCGAGATCTTCGCGCTTGCCATCGGGCTTGGCGTCGCAAGCGATCGCCGCGAGCGAGATGGCGGACAGTAGGATCGACGGCCAGGTGCCTCGCATGGGCCGAATGTAGAGCACGAAGGCACGCGGGAAAAGATCGGCGCTCGCGCGAGCGGGGTCACCACCCCGTAAGCAGGATCGAGATCGTCAGCGAGCCGAAGTCGGCCGTGAGCACGTCGAGGTAGCTCTGGTCGTCGCCGTCGCCGTCGAGCTGAGCGACCACGATGTCGAAGGGCTGGCTGCCGACGGTCACCAGGCCATAGCCCGGGCTCAGCTCGCCGCCGAAATTTCGCAGCACGCTAACGGTGCCGTCGCCCGAGTCGGCGGTGAACACCTCGCTCGAGCCGTCGGCTTCGATGTCGCCAGCCGCGATCGCATAGGGCTGCGCGCCGACTGGAATCGCGTCGAAGGGGTCGAAGCCGCGCGGCTCGAGCTCGTCGCGGTAGCGCAGCAGCGAGGCCGTGTTGCCGTCGAAGTCGGCGGTCACCAGATCGAGCCCCCCGCCGTCGTGCTCGAGGTCGACGGCGACAAGGGCTCGGGGCCCGGCACCGACCGGCAAGACCTGCTGATCCGAGAACCCGCCCTGACCGTCGCCCCACAGCACGCTGACCGAGTTGTCGGCGCGGTTGGCCGTCGCCACGTCGAGCGAGCCGTCCGCATCGATGTCGGCCACCACGACGTCATAGGGCTCGTTGCCGACCGCGAGGGTGCCGTCGAGGTCGAAGTCGACGCCGTTGCCCGAGAGCAGGAACACCTGCGCGCTCGCTTCATCGGCCACGAGCGCGTCGAGCCACTCGTCGGAGTCGACGTGCCCGAGCGCGACCGCTCGCGGGGTCATGCCGGTCATCTTGAACAGCGGCGGCGAGAACTTGCCGGTCCCGTCTCCGTAGGCGACCCCGGTCCCGGCCGGCGCGAAGATGTTGGCGAGCACGAGATCGCCGAACCCGTCGCCGTCGATGTCCCCGAACGCGAGACCGCGCGTGCCTTGAGCGAGCGCGCTGCCGATCCACGAGTCCGAGAACTCGCCGTTCCCTTGTCCGAGCGCGACCTGCAGCAGGTTGGCCGACAGGCCCGAGGCGATCACGTCGACGATGCCGTCACCGTCGACGTCGCCGGCGAGCACCGAGGTCGGAGGGATCGCGGTGTAGAGGAAGCCAGCGTTGCCCAGGCAAGCCGTGTCGGGGGGCAGGTCCCAAGCGCACTCGGGCCCCGACGGGATGTCGAGGTCGGTGACTCCATCGGGATCCTCCTCGTCGTCGGTCTGGGTCTCGGATTGAGTGTCGGTCGAGGTCTCTCCATCACTGCCCGACTCGGACTCGCTGGTCGTGTCGGTGCCGATCTCGTCGCTCCCGGGGTCGGCCGGGCGCACGTTGCACCCGAGACAGATTAACGAACCTAACCCCGCGAAGTGGAGCAATGTGAGCTTCACGCCGATCAGTCTCTGCGACTTCGGTCAGCTGCACAAGCGCCATTTGCGGCGAGTTGAAGCTGGGCGGCAAACGCACCTCATCTGCTCGTGCGATGCTCGGCCGGTGAGCGTCGCCTTCGTCGACTACTACGAGCTCCTGGAGGTCGATCCCCGGGCGAGCACGGCCGAGATCAAGGCGGCCTATCGCGCTCGGATCGTCCGCGATCACGTCGACCAAAACCCCGACGACCCGCAGGCCCAGGAGCGGACCATGCAGCTGACCCAGGCCAAGCAGGTCCTGCTCGACGAGCAGCGGCGGCGGGCCTTCGATCAGCAGCGCGCATGGGTGCTGGCGACGCGGCGCTTCGGCGTAGAGCCGACCCCCGGCCCCGCGAGTGGCTCGCCCGGGCACCATCACATCGAGGTCGATCTACGCGACGTCTCGCTCGGCAAGCTGCTAGTGGGTGCTGGTGCGGCGCTATTGATCGGCGGGCTGATGGCCGCGGCGAAGGCCGTGGCTGATCGGCAGGGTCGCGGCCGTCGGCGCTGACGGCTCGAGGCCGGGACTGATCGTCGATCTGACGAGCAGCGAGGCGAGCAAGCGCATGCTCGAGCCCGACGAGGGTCGACGCCGCGGGCTGTTCGAACGCGACCGGGCTGCTAGTCTGCGCGCCCATGGCCGACTCGGCCCCCGGAGCCCTCGTTCGTCGGCTCGCGCAAGCGATCGCCTGGATCACCGCCAAGCGCTCGCGTAGCGCCTCGATCCTGCTCTTGGCTCTGCTCGTCGGCGCAGCGGCGCTCGCCTACGGCACGCGCATCCGCGTCGACACGGATCTGCGCGCGCTGCTGCCTTCGAGCGCCCCGAGCGTGGTCGCGCTCGAGCTCATCGAAGCCCGCAAGGGCAGCGCCGAGGAGCTGGTCGTCGCGGTCGAGAGCGACGACGACGCTGGCAACGCGGCGATGATCGACGCGCTCGCGGCCGAGGTCGCGACTTGGGAAGAGACGAAGAGCCTCACGATCGTCCGCGACTACACCCCGCTGCGGGATCACGCGCTCTACTTCCTCGAGACCGAGCAGCTCGACGACCTGAAACAGACGCTCGACGACGAGCACAAGCGGGCGGTCGCGCGGGCGATGGGCCCGGGGCTCGACGGCGGGCCGGTCGACGTCGAAGCGGTGAGCGTCGGCGAGGACTGGGACGATCCGAGCGCGGACAACCTCGACTGGGGGTCGCCCAAAGAGGAGCCGCCACCGGAGCAAGATCCTCCCCCAGCCGCCGAGGCCGGCAAGGAGCTCGACCTCGATCCCTTCCTCGACGAGCAGCGCGAGCGCCTGATCGCGCGCGGCGATCTAAAAGCCGACGAGGTCGAGCTGATCTGGCCACGCGAGAACGAGGCCGGCGAGATCATCTGGGAAGACAAGCTCGGCAAGCCCTACGTCAACGACGCCGGCAACGTCCGAGTGCTCAAGGCCAGCCTCTCGCGCCCAGCGACCGACGTCGAGTTCGCGCAGGAGGTCGTGAGCCGGATCGAAGGGGCCGCCGCCGCGGCCAAGGCCAAGGGCATCGCCCCCGACGCCCGCGTCGAGGTGGTCGCCGCCTACGACGTGTCCAAGGAGGTCGACACGATCCTGCGCGACGCCAACCGTGCGACCTGGATCTCCGCCACGCTGATCGTCGCGGTGCTGGTGATCGGGTTTCGCAGCGGCCGGGCGCTGCTGCTCGTGCTGGTTCCGATGGCGGTCGCGATGGCGATCACGCTCGCGTTCGCGGCCTTGCTGTTTGGCCAGCTCAACGCTCTGACGGTGTTCCTGTTCGCGGTGCTGTTCGGCATGGGGGTGGACTTCGCGGTCCACCTGTTCGCGCTGCGACAGGTTCAAGGTCCGGTCGCCGACTGGCCGGCGATCGTGCGCGAGCACCTGCGTCCGCTCTCGTCGACGATGCTGACCACCGTCGGCAGCCTCGCGGTCCTCTCGGCGGCCGAGTTCAAGGCGTTCCGCGAGTTCGGGATCATCTCGGCGATCGGCGTCGCGCTCTGCTTCATCGCCGCGCTGGTCCTCGTGCCCGCGCTCGACAACCTGGTTGGGCCGCTGCGCAAGATTGCGATCCGCGAGCGCGGCCGCTCGATCGGGCTGCACGTGGCGCCCAAGGCCGTCCGGTGGGTCCGTGGCGTTCGCGTGGCCCTTATCCTCGCCTGCCTCGGCGTCGGCTTCGTCGGCGCCCCCAAGCTGGCGTTCGAGAAGGACACCCGGGCCCTGCGAGCGGCGAGCGACGCGTCCAAGCAGAAGATCAACTACGGCTCGACCGGCGGCCGCTGTGCCAAGACCCTCGCGCTGATCGCCGACGATCCTGCCGAGCTCGACCTCGTCGTCGACCGGCTGATCGCCGAGAAGACCGAGCTCCTGCCCGGGGCGATCGACACCGGCGAGGAGCGCAAGCCCTGGGTCCGCGAGATCTACAGCCTGCACACGCTGATGCCTCAGGATCAGGTGGGCAAGCACCAGACGATCCAGGCGATCGGCGCACGGGCGAGCGAGTTTCTCGACGAGCTGGACGGGCTCGACGCCGACGCCAAGCGCTACCGCAGCCACCTCGAGGCGCTCGAGCGGCTGACCAAGGCCGATCCGCTGACCCCCGCCGAGCTGCCCGAGTGGGCGGTCGAGCCCTTCCGCGAGAAGGACGAGGGCAGCGAGCGCATCGCCCACGCCTGCCTCAACATCGCCGGCTACCACATCGACGAGCTGGTCGCCGTTCGCCAGCGCCTCGACGAGCTGACCGCGGGTACCTCCGTGCTGGCGGCCGATAGCCGGCTGGTGTTCGCCGACCTGATGGTGCTGGTCGAGCGCGACGCTCGCGAGCTGCCGATCTGGGCGCTGCTCGTGATCCTGGTCTTCATCGCCCTCGATCTGCGGCGTCCCCTACCCACGCTGATCTGCTTCGCCAGCCTCGCGCTCGGGCTCGTGCTCACGATCGGGCTGATGGGCATGATCCCGCTGCGGCTCAACTTCTTCAACCTCGTGGTCATGCCCGCGGTCGTCGGCCTCGGCATCGACGCGAGCATCCACCTCTGGCACGGGCGCACGCTCACGAGCCTCGGCGCGACCAGCAGGGCGGCCATGCTCGCGGCCCTGACCACGATCGCCGGCTTCTCGGGCCTGCTCGCGGCCCAGCACCTGGGCCTACGCAGCATCGGCGAGCTCGGCATCTTGGCGCTCTCGATCTGCGTGGCGACGGCGTTCTTGGTGCTCTACCCGATCGAGGCCAAGGACGAGGCCAAGCCGCCGACGAGCGAGGGCTAAATAGGCCCTGCGGGGGTTGAGCTGATAACATCCGGCCCATGCTGAGCGCCGACCAGGTCGCGCAGGTCGTCTCCGAGGTGACCGGCCGCATCCTCGCCCGCCTCGAAGCCCGCGCCCTGGCCTCACAGGGCCCCCCGCTGGCCGAGATCATCAACGAGACGCTGTGGTGGGAGCAGGAGCGGATCGCCAAGCTCCCACCGAACGACGAGGAGGCGCAGAAGGACCGCGCGTTCTACCTCGAGATTCGCCGCCAGCTCCCGCGCGTGTCCGAGCGCGAGCAGACCCGGCTGCTCCAGCAGATCGTCCATCGCTACGCCGACGAGATCGCCGGCAACTTCAACGAGACCTTCTACAAGCTCACCGCTCGAGTCGGGGCGCCGCTCTTGAGCACCTTGCTGACCGGGCTCTCGCCCAAGCGCTTGCTCGATCGCGAGGGCATCCCGCAGCTCGACGAGCACGTGCGCGTGGCCGGGGAGATCAACGCGCTCGCGCGCCTCCAGCAGCGCGGCACCTTGGTCGTCACGCCGACGCACAGCTCGAACCTCGACTCGCTGGTGCTCGGGTTCGCGATCCACCAGCTGGGCCTGCCGCCGCTGACCTACGGGGCCGCGCTCAACCTGTTCAGCAACCCGCTGGTCGGCCGCTTCATGCACAACCTCGGCGCCTACACGGTCGACCGACGCAAGCACGATCCGCTCTACAAGGCGACGCTCAAGGAGTACACGACCGTCTCGCTCGAGTTCGAGCAGAGCAACCTGTTCTTCCCCGCGGGCTCGCGCAGCCGCTCGGGCGCGCCCGAGCGACGGCTCAAGAAGGGTCTGCTCGGCTGCTCGCTCTCCGCCTATCGCAACAACCTGATCCACCGCAAGGCCAAGCCGGGCATCTTCGTGATCCCCTGCACGATCTCGTACCCGCTGGTGCTCGAGGCTTCGACGCTGATCGAGGACTGGCTGGCCGAGGCTGGCAAGTCGCGCTTCATCATCGCCGACGACGAGTTCTCCCGCTGGGAGCGCTGGCGCGACTACATGCGAGGCCTGCTCGCGCTCGACCTCGAGCTGCACGTCCGCTTCGGTCAGCCGCTCGACTGCTTCGGCAACGTCGTCGACGACGAGGGTGTGTCGCACGATCCGCGCGGACGCCCGATCGATCCCTCCGGCTACCTCGAGGTCGACGGAGAGATCGTCGCCGACCCGATCCGCGACGCCGAGTACACCCGCACGCTCGAGCAGCGGATCTTGGCCGAGTTCCAGCGCGAGATCGTGATCTACCCGACCCACGTGCTCGCGTTCGTGTGCTTCGAGCTGCTGCGCGCCCGTCGAGCCGAGCACGACCTCTACCGCCTGATCGGCTCGATCGGCCCCGAGCAGAGCCTCGCCCTGCCCGAGGTCGAGGACGCGCTCGCGCAGGTGCTCGACGAGCTGCGCGCGATGAGTCGAAACGATCGGCTGCGCCTGAGCGAGACCGTCGCGAGCGGTGAGATCGGCGAGCTGGTCCGCTCGGCGCTGCGCAGCTTCGGCACCTACCACACGCGCCCGGTGATCGAGCGCCGCGGCGTCCGGCTGCACGTCGGCGACGCCAAGCTGCTCTTCTATTACCGCAACCGGCTCGACGCGCATCGGCTCCGGGGTGTCCGACCCTTGGTCGGCGATCCACCGCATCGCGCTAGCGAGCGACTCGAAGGAGGTCGCGATGTCTTCGCCTGAGCAACCGCGTGTGGCCGTGCTCGGTGCCGGCAACTGGGGCACCGTCGTCGCGCACCTGATCGGCAAGAACGGGTTCCCGGTGTGGCTCTGGGCCCGCTCCGACGAGCTGTGCGCCGAGATCAACGAGCACCGGACGAACACCCGCTACCTGCCCGGGCTCGAGCTCTCGCCCAACATCCGGGCGACCAGCGATCTCGGCGAGAGCGTGCGCGACGTCGAGCTGACGTTCATCGTGATCCCCTCGCACGTGTTCCGCTCGGTCTGCGCCGACCTCGGTCCGCTCGTGCGCCCGCAGCAGCTGGCCGTGCACGCGACCAAGGGGCTCGAGGCCGACACTTACGAGCGGATGAGCGAGATCATCTTGCAGGAGACCTGCCTGCGGCAGGTTGGCGTGCTCTCGGGACCCAACATCGCGCGGGAGATCTGCGAGGGAAAGCCGGCCGGCACCGTGCTCGCGTCGCGCTTCCCGAGGGTGATCCGCCGCGCGACCGAGGTGCTGCGGAGCAAGCAGTTCCGCGTGTACGGCAACACCGACGTGGTCGGGGTCGAGTATGGCGGGACGCTCAAGAACATCATCGCGATCGCGGCCGGCATGGCCACGCAGATGCAGCTGGGCGAGAACGCCAAGAGCCTGCTGATCACCCGCGGGCTGTCCGAGATCGCCAGGTTGGGCGTGGCGCTCGGGGCCGATCCGATGACTTTTTCTGGGCTCGCGGGGATTGGCGACTTGATGGTTACTTGTGCCAGCCCGCTGAGCCGTAACCACCGCGTCGGCGCTGCCCTGGCTCGCGGGGAGAGCCTCGAGCAGGCGATCGCGTCGCTCGGCATGGTCGCCGAGGGCGTGAAGGCGGCGAAGATCGCCCACGAGCTGACGGCCAAGCTCGGGATTCGCTCGCCGCTGATGGAGGGCGTCTACCGGGTCTTGCACGAGGGCTTGAGCCCACAGCAGGGGCTCCGCGAGCTGATGACCGGCGCGGTGCAGGACGACATCGATCCCTCGCTGGTGCGAGCCGCGACCAAGCCGAGCTGATCGTGCTACGGTGCCCGCGTGAGCGCGGACGAGCCCCACGGCGACGAGCC
>CBFGLP010000629.1:0-10457 GCA_965649595.1 uncultured Myxococcales bacterium
GAGATGGAGGAGGAGCGGCGCTTGGCTTATGTCGCGCTGACCCGGGCCAAGCGCAAGCTCTCGCTCAGCTACTGCGAGCGGCGCTTCTTGTGGGGCAACACGCAGGTCAACCCGCCTTCGCGGTTCTTGCGGGCGCTGCCCGACGAGGCGCTCGTGCGGTTCGGCGGTGCGCTCACGCGGGCGCGCCGGGAGGCGAGCCGGAGCGAGGCGCGGGCGACCGTGGTGAGGCAGCCGAGCTGGGACGACAGCATCGTGCGCGACCCCGAGTTCAGCCCGTCGAAGCGGGCGAGCAAAGCCGTCGTGCAGAGCAGCCGGGGGGCGGGTGATGACGATGAATTCGATCCGCTCGACGTGTTTGCCGACGATCAGCCGCACGTGATCTACGACGAGCCGGGCGCGACGCACGTGTACATTGGGATGCGGGTGCGACATCCAAAGTATGGTGTGGGGTCGGTGATTGGTTGGAGCGGCAATGGGGCGCAGATGAAATTGAACCTGCGCTTTGCCGCGGGCAGCAAGATGATCCTTGCCCGGTTTTGTGAATTGCTGGATTAGCGCGACGGCGTGTAGCGAATGCTGCCCTTCGCGCTCTCGCCCGGTCGAAGCACGATCGTGCCGGTGCCCTCGACTCCACGGGCCTCGAGGTTGAACGCGTCGTTCACGTTGGAGACGGTCTCCACGCAGCAGAAGTCCTGTCCAACTGGGACATAGACGATCAAGACGCCGAAGATCGAGTCGGCGTCGACGGTAAGCGTCACACCCTTCTCCGGCCACTCGAGGCGCGCCGATCCGCCGAAGCGGCCGAAGCAATCGTCCATCGGTGCGAGCGGCAAGAGCTCGCGCCCGCGGCTGAAGTCCCAGCTTTGAGGCACCGGCCCGCTCCACTCCGGTATCAGGGGCTGGTTGCCCACCCAAAGCTCGGGGGCGTCGGCGGTCAGGCGCAGGCGAGGCGTCAGCTCGTAGTAGGGGTGCATGCCGAAGCCGCAGGGCATGTCCGAGCCCGAATCGTTGATGATCTCCAGCTCCACGCGAAGCTCGCTCGAAGTCAGCCCAAAGCGCTGGATCGCCGTGTACGCCCACGGCCAGTCGGCCCCCGGATACTGACAGATCAGCTCGGCCGCGTGCTCGGTTCGGCTCACGAGACGGCTGGGGCGCTGCCAAACGTGACCATGGATCGGGTGGTCAGGCGGCCAATTCTGGACCAGCTCCAGCTGCCGCCCGCGGAACGAGAAGCGCCCGTCCTTCACGCGGTTCGAGAATGGGAAGAGCGGAAAGCTGGCGAGCTGTAGGGGGTCTCGCTCGACGAGAGCGCGCGGGGTGGCCCGACGCATGAGGTCGACCCTGCGGCCTTCGGTGCGCCAGGCGAAGCTGGCAATACCTCCGCCGATGCTCGGCCAGAGCTCGAGCTCGAGCTCGGCGTTGCGGAGGATGACGGCGTCTTCGGGGCGGGCGGTCACAGGAGCGGGCATGGGCTTGTTTGACACGTGTCCGGGCTGGTGCACTTTCCTCCGCCCGAGCGCCTGATCCCGGCACGCGCTTGCGAACTGCTGAATTGACGCGAGCCAGCGCCACGCTGGCGCCGGCTCGCGTCGATCCAGATCGCACCTCGGCGGTCGAATCAGGGCACGACCAAGTCGAACTGGGTCGTGGCCCCGACCACGTCGATATCGATCGCGTAATAGCCACTCGGTACGCCTTGGGTCCACATGAGGTGGCTCGTGCCGCCGGCGACCCCGATCTGGCTCGGATTCGGACAGGTCAGCCCGCCACCAATGGCCTCTTCGGTCAGGTTCTCACCGTTGTTGAAGAGCGACGTGCTGTCACCCGAGACGTGGGTCAGGTCCTGCTGGAGGAAGCGTACGCTCGCACGGGCGAAGCTGTTGGCGTACGTTGCCCACATGCCCGAGGGCACACATTGGGCGGGGAACAACAAGGGCCGGCATTGTCCGAGTGGTCCCTCGAAGCAATGGTGAGAGGGCTCGATGATGTGGAACACGGCGAGGCCGCTGTCGCCCAGGTCCGTGTCGTACTTGGACGTGTAGGCAGGGCCGCTCGAGATTCGCGTCTCCAACGTGAAGTACTCCTTCGCGTCGAAGTCGCGCCGCGGCAGGATCACTACGTCCTGGCCCACCGCGATGTCCCCCAGGTTCACGGAACCGTTGCTGGTCGGGATCCGCGGATTCGCCCACCCGAGCTGGAGCTTGTCGAACGCGCTCACGTGGGGGAGGCCCCCTTGGTTCGACATCATCGACAGCGTGTTCGGGTCGGTGTTCATCCTGCGAGTCTCACACGGGGGGTTCATGCACTTCGGGTCCGGCGTGAACTCACCGGTCACCGGATCGAAGTCGCCAGTGAAGGGGTAATACATGTCGTCGAGGCCGAGCAGCAGGTGACCGAGCTCGTGCGTCGTCACGCCCGCGAGCTTGGCCTTCTCGGTCGGGTTGATGTCGGTCGCGGCGGGCGTGTTGATCTGGGCAAACTCGCGGATTCGGACCCCGTCGAGCGTGAAGATCAGATCCTTGTCGCAGTATGGCCTGAAGCCGGTGATCATCGACGAGCCCGCGAGGCTGTCATCGACTTGGTAGATCACGATGGCGAGCTCGTGGGCCTCGACGACACCGTCCTTGTCGACGTCGTAGAGCGAGAAGTCGATGTCATCGTCGGCTTCCTCGAGCACCTTCACCCACCGGGCACTGGAGGCGCGATCGTAGAGCGACGTGGCGCCACCGCACACGTGTTGGGTGTCATCCCAATAGTAGTTGGTCGTGTCGTCACCACCGGCGTACATGGCATCCCCGAAGTAGAGCTTGGCAGGAAGGGTTGGGACCAAGCTAGCGAGGCCGCTCGACATCGCGGTGAGGAAGTTTGCAGCCGATGGATCGGTGCCGAATATCGAGTGATCGATCAGATCCTCGAACACCCCCACGTTGCTCGCGAATACGTCGCTGCGGCGGGTATCGATGGCGATCGCCAGCACCTTGCGCTGACCCACGACCGGCTCGATGATCGCCTCGTACTCCATCGAAGCCGTGCCGGTCTTGGCTCCGACCGCGAGGTCAGGGCCGACCCGGCGCTTGACCAAGAAGCCGGCTGTCCCCGAGCTGAGCACGCTCTCTGCTGCCGGGTCGTCCGAAGCGCTGCGAACCGCAACGCCGAGCACCGTGTTGGCGCCGGCGGGGATGTCCTTGACCGCCAAGGTGTAGCTGCGCGCGCCCGCCCCGTGCTCGTACTCGGCTTCGGCGCCGAACAGGATCTCCTGATCGCGGAGCACCTCGCCGTTGACGTAGGGCGCCACGAACACCACACGGTCACCGTGGAGGTGCGCGGTGAAGGTGATCGCCGCGTCGCTGATCTCGTCGAGGTCGACCTCGGTCGCTAGCCCCGGGATCACGCTATACAGGTCGCCGTTTTCGACGAGGGTCATGTTGCCCGATTGCCGCTTGGTGTGGACGACATAGTCGGGATCGCTCTGCGGTCCGACGACCGCCATCTCGGTGAGCGCCTCGAGCTCGAAGGTGGCGGGGGTCCCTGGCGCAATCGACATCCACTCCCAGTTGACGTGGTGGTTGCCCGCGCCGAGCCCCGGCATCACGAACGAGACGCTGTGAGCCGCAAGCTCATGATCGCCGTGAAAGGCGAACCCCGACGGCGAAGCGACGTTGCCATCGACCACCGCACGGATCGCAAACCCAATGCCGCTGCTGGCAAAGGTCGGCGAGAGCGTCAGCAGCACTTGGTCACCCGACCCCGTCGTGAAGTCGAGGCCGCCACCAGGCAGCTTCTTCCACACGTCCGGCACCGGTATCGCGGATTGGGGGCTCGAGCTCTCGCCGAACAGTCCCACGGCAGCCAGGGGATTTCCAGCGATCTCGCCCTCCCAGCGCTCGACGTCGACCCGCAGCGATGCGTCGCGTAGGGCGATGGTTGCGCCCGTCGATTCGTACTGCACCTCGACCGTGTGGACCCCGGGGGTGGCCTCGGTCAGGAAGGTGAATGACGTGGGGCTCCAGCGGTGCGGCTCCGAGCTAGCCGACCAGAAGGTGACCGGACCCGGAGCCGCGACTTGCTGACCGTCGATCAGCACTCGCACCCGGGCCGAGCCCACGCCTTGCTCCTCCACCCAGGCCATCGTCGAAAACGTGATCGCGACCAGCGGTGCGGTCTGGTCATCGACTTGGAACTTGGTCTTCATCCGCGAAATTGGGACGAAGCCGTCGGTGTCCGCCTGCAGAAAGACGTAGCGATCGAAGTTGGTCAGGGGATCGGTGAGCTCGGCGGGATCGACCTCGGCGCACGCTTGCAAGCTCGGCCACCAGCGCAAGGCGAGCCCGTCGGTGTGGCAGCCGAGCTTGGTCTCGCCGCGGATCTGAAAGGGGTCGGCCGGACGGAGGTCGACGGAGGAGTCCCACGCGCGTGGCTCGGTGGCGTCATCGAAGGGCTCGTAGCCCTCCTCGACGGACGGGGGCACGTCGCAGGCGCTCAGCAGGAGTGCAGCGATGGGTATTCGTAGTCGGTGGAGCAGCTGGGATTTTGGCATCCAGCTCGTTGTGGGTGGATAGAATCGATTGGTTCGTCCTCGGCTCGATTCACGAATCGTGAGGAAACGCCGCAGTTCAAGTCATAGAACACACCCGCGATCACCCGTGATCGCCCTCGGTAACAACGAAGCGTACATCGCGTCCGTTGTACTCCGCCTCTTCCAGCGGCTCCCACATGTCGCTGGCCAGCTCGAAGACATGCGGCGGTACCACCATCGAAAAGGTCTCCCCTTTCTGATGGTTGCGCTGCTCGACTCGCTCGCGACGCACCTGGCGTGGCGCGTCGATCACATGAATCGTGAGGTCATGGCCGGTCGCGTCCACGCGCCGATAGAAGCGCTCGCGGTCACGCCGTTGAATTAGGCCAATCTCGAGCACGACGTCGTTGCCCATCGCCAGCGACTGGTTCGTCAGCCGCCAGATCTGCTCGATGCAGCGATGCGTCCGCTCGATGTACCACGCGATCGTTCCCTCGTCGGGGCGGTCCGGGCTGAACAGGACGGCCATCCACTCGTCGAGGTTCATGCGAAGGGCACGGTGCTCCTGGGCGAGGCTCAGGGCAAAGGTCGACTTGCCCGCGCCTACGGGACCTACGATGAGATGTATGTGCGCCACGGGGCGCAACTTTGTGTCGTCGCCGAGCTCGGGGTCAAGCCAGCTCAGCCCGGCGCTGGCGAGACCTCGCGCAGCCGCTCTCGCCACCTGTCCGCCTGCGCGCGCACGCTGGGCTCCTTCGCCCGATGAGCCAACCTCAGGAGCCCTTCGGGTCCGAGCAAGGCCAACCCCTCGCGCGCCAGCCGAGGCTCGATCGCCTTCGCCAGCAGCCCGGTCTCGCACAGCCACCGCTCGAGCAGCTCGCGATCCAGCTCGTAGAGCGTCCCTCGCAGCCCCAACCATCGCTGCCCGAGCGCTCGCAGCTCGGCGTGCTCATGCTCGATCCAAAAGGGCAGGAGCATCGCGAGCAGCTCCGGCTCGAGCTTGGCCAAGATCCCCGCCGACGGCTCGCGCAGCTCGGCCGGCTCGACCTCGACGACCGTGGCGATGCCCTCGATCAGCTGCGCCGGCTGCAAGCCGAGCCGCTCCAACGCCTCGCGCAGCGCCGCGGCCATGCCATGCGGCGTGTCGGTCGTGTGCGGCTCGGCCCACTGCCGCGCCAGCGGATCGGTGTGCAGCGTCGGCCGGGCGAGCTGCCGCTGGACCAGCTCGCGCAGCCAGTCCCACGGGCCACGAGCCTCGCGTGGCTCGTCGAGCACCGCGTAGCCGAGCGCCTCGAGCGTTCGCAGCCGCGCGCTCATCAGCTCGGTCGCCTCGAGCTCGCCGAGCCAGCGCCACGAGAGCAGGCGGCCAAGACCTCCCATCGCCTCGGGTCCATTGTCCTCGTCGATCGGATCTTCGGCCCGGGCCTCGCGGACGTTGAAGGCGGGTCCGAACAAGGTCCGCTTCTTGACCAGCGCCAGGCGAGCGTAGCGATCGGGGCCACGGGGCTGGCGCAGGACGAGGGTGTAGCCGCGGGTCTCGCTCCAGCGAGCCATGGCGGGAGTGTTGCAGAACGCGAGGAATTGCCAAGCGACTCGAGTGGCCGAGCGCGCCGTGGTGACGACGGCTGCTAAAAGTTGTTGGATTCGTTGAAATGGCTCAGCCGAAGATCACCGTCGTCAACCCCTGGCACTGGTTGGACGAGAACGGCCACTTCCCCGAGGAGCCCAAGCTGCGCGCGAAGATGATCCGGGTCGCGCAGTGCATCGAGTACGCCGGACCGATGCCGCGCGGGCATGGCCGTGAGACCCTGATCCCGTGTCGTCGCCGACCGGGCGGGAAGAGCTGCACCGGGTTCTTGTGGGTCTTGAAGCAGACCGATGACGCTATCCTAGCCTTCTGCGAGCGCTGCCAGACGGACGAGTTCCTCATCTACGAGTGGGAGGACACCGTGTGGGCCAAGGGATTGATGGAAGCGGTCAACGTCGAACAGCTCGCTCGTGAGCGCGGGGTCGAGGGCCCGCAGCTCCCTACGCCCGACAACCTGGACGAGCGACTGCGCCGGAGCTTGGTCTTGCTCGGAAGCCCGCTCGAGGTCGAGCGCGTACGAGCGCTGATCTCCACGGCGGAGTCGCCGGTGCTCGCCGTGCAGGCGGTAATGGACTCGCTGATCTCTGCGCCACAATCCAGCGCGATGGAGCGCTTCTTGCCAGTCCTGATGGAGGCGTGGAACGAGACGCCGCGGCCCGAGCTTGGCGGGCGTCGGCCGAGCGAGCGTTACGAGAGCCGCCCGCAGGCGAGGCCATCCGGCAAGCCGGGGCGCAATGATCCATGCCCGTGTGGCAGCGGCAAGAAGTACAAGAAGTGCTGCCTCGGCAGGGCGATACACTGAGCTCGCGCCTTGGCTCACGGGATCGGAGGCGGCGGTGGGGCCTGGTCCTGGTACTCGACCCCGCTCCCTCCGGCATAACCAAAGCTCACCGCGGTGTCGTAGCCCGCGACGATGATCCCGACCCCCTCGGGGGCCGAGCTCTCGACGCGATGCGGTCCGAACGAGAGTGAAAAATGCCCGCGCTGCCAGGTCGTGCCGGCGAGCGTGCCGACGTCCTCCCAGCCTGGATCGTCGCCGATCTCCGCTCCGTCGAGCGTCACCGAGGCGCCGCTCGGGCGTAGTACGGTGACCCAGTTCGTCTCGTACTCGGCGGGGACCAAGAACACGTACTCGCTCTGGAACTGCGCCGCGGGTGGGACCAGGATCATCGCCGGATCGCCCGAGAAGAAGTTGTCGTCGGGGTTCTCGGGCGTCGGATCGACGGTGATCGCCTCGTTCGACATCAGGAATTGCGCGACCGCGAAGGGCTTGTCACCGCTGACCGCGAAGCTCGACGAGGTGGTGAACACGGCCGTCTGGTAGGCGTTGATCACCGTCGGGGCGCCCGGCGGGGGGCTCGGCGAGTAGGTCAGCGCGGTGCCGTCGAACGAGCCGACGATCCGGACCCGGACGTTGTCGTCGTCGTTGCCCGAGGCCGGCGGGGCGGTCGAGACCAGGTAGCTCTGCCCCCAGGCGGTCAGCGGGAGCATCTGGTGCTCGAGGTGATCGGCGCAGCAGTCCTCCCAGGGGGTCGGCTCGAACGCGGCGACGTTGCCCGAGAACACCGCGACCGGCTTGTCGGCGGCGACCCGCAGGCCCGAGAGGTTGCCCATGCCGGCCTCGTTCATGAACAGCGAGGTCACCTCGTTGGACATCATCGTGTAGGTCTCGCCGCGTTGGAGCACGGCGACGTTGTTGCCCGGGTACATCGGCACGCCGGGCGGCGGATAGAAGGTGACCTGCGTGTCGTCCTCGGTCGCGACCGCGGTCACGTAGGCGCCACCGTTGGCGTTGGTCAAGTAGATCGCATCACCGGTGATCGCCGTGTAGTCGAGGTCGAGCACGTGGGTTGGGAAGAGCAGCGACGCGTCGTTCGAGTAGACTTCGTTGGTGTTGTCGAGCGGGTTGAATTGATAGGCGGTGACCGGACGATCGCTCTCGACTCGATAGGCCAAGCCCTTGGAATTGCCCTGGTTCAGGGTGTTGAGCGAGCTGCCGAGCTTGAACACCTTCAAGGCACCGGGCGCGACGCTGGCCGAGTCGATCGGCGCGGCCTGGCTGCCGACGAACACCTCGACGCTCGCGCTCTCCGACGCGGTGTTGGTCACGACGATCGCGAAGGGCTGATCCTGCGCGGGCTGGGCGAGCGTCACCTGCCAGGCGTTGGGCAGATCGACGGCCCAAAACTCGCAGCCTTGGTTGGAATTGTGGCTGGCCGCTTGCTCGCAGGCGGTGCCTTCTCCGGGCCCCTCTTCGTCGCCTGCGTCCATCATTCCTTCGGCGCCGCTCATGTCGAGCAGCGGCGAGCCGTCGGTATTGCCGTCACCGTCGCCGTCGCCGACCTCGTCGGCAGTCGCTGCGCCGTCGGCCTCGTCTCCGTCGCGATAGCCACCACATGCCGAGAGCGACGCGATGAGACCAACGACGGCGATCCGCTTCATGGGCCGACGGTCCTGCGGAGCGATCGAGGGTGTCAATCGAAGCTCCAGGTCGAGGGGAGGGGAGGGGGGGTCATCGTTCGCGTCCGAGTGCCCGATCTGCGCGAAGGCCGTCCGGTCGTAGAGGAGTAGGCCCGCGGCGTAAGGAGGCTCGGGAGGGTGCCGTTCGGCCGGCTGTCGCCGGTCTTCGGCCCCACGAGAGAGCCCGCAGATGTCCGATCGGAACCACAACCCCGCCTCCCCCGAGCGCCCCGCCGTGCCTGCCACGATCACCCCGGACCCGACCGTCGGTGATCCCACCGTCAGCCGCCGGGGCGCTCTCATTCGCATGCTCGAGATCGGCCTGGGTATTGCGGGCGCGGTGATCCTCACCAGCGGCGCCACCGAGTCGCAGGCCGAGGCCCGCAAGGTCATCGCCCACCCGCCGCCGCCCAAGGAGCCCCAGCTCCCGCTCGTCTCGCTGGCGGTCGTGCATCCCGACGGTGGCTCGTATCCGGCCTTCGAAGACAACGGCCAGCTCTGGATCGGCGGCAGCGAGGGCGAGCGCTACGACCTGCAGGTCCAAAACCACAGCAACGGTCGAGTCGAGGTGGTCGTGAGCGTCGATGGGCGCGACGTGATCTCCGGCAAGATCGGTGACTACCGCAAGCAGCGGGGCTACGTGCTCGAGCCCTTCGGCTCGCTGACGATCGAGGGCTATCGGCAGTCGCTCGACCGCGTGGCTGCGTTCCGCTTCGCCGCGCTGGCCGACAGCTACTCGGCTCGCATGGGCACGCCCGAGAACGTCGGCGTGATCGGTGTCGCGGTGTTCGCCGAGAAGTCTCGCGAGCCCCGGCGCAAGAACCCGCTCGCGCCAGTCGTCGCCGATCCCTTCCCGGGCGAGGGCAACGATCGCAGCGAGGAGGTTGCCCCGGCGGCTCCAGCCGCGAGCGAGGCTCGGATCACCCGCGGCGCGGCGGACAAGCGCAAGGGCGGTGCGCTGGGCGAGGCCGATGGTGGCTCCTGGGCTGCGCCCGAGCCGATCAACCAGCTCGGCACCGAGTACGGCGAGAGCACCTTCGCGCCGGTCGAGGAGGTTGAGTTCAAGCGGGCCAACAAGAAGCGGCCGGACCAGCTGCTGGTGGTTCGCTACGACTCGCTCGATGGGCTGCGGGCGCGGGGGATCGTGAACGATCCGGTCTGGCGACCCGAGCCGGAGCCGCGGCCGTGGATCGATCGTGAGCCGCAGCCGCGCCGCGAGTTCGCACCCCCGCCGCCTCCGCGCGACTGGTGGAAGTGAGCGCTCAGCGACTCAGCAAGATCCGCACCGCCTGGCTCGCGCACGCGAACCCGAAGGTGCCCGTCACGAACCCGGCGGTCCCGTAGATCAAGTTGCGATGATCGCAGGAGTGCTTGCCGTTGTCGCCTTGCGGGCACACGCACTGAAACCCGTCGCCGCCGTCATAGGCGAGCGGCTGCGGATCCATCGGGGGCTCGAGCGAGTGGATCGCCGGGATGCCCCAGTCGCGCTCGGCCGGGAACGCGTGCTTGCGTCGAAGCACCTTGCGCAGGCTCTTGAGGAAGGGGTCGCCTTCGACCTGCGCGAGGTCGCTGATCCGCACCTGGGTCGGATCCATGCGCCCCGACGCGCCACCGGACACGACCAGCGGCACCCCTTGCTCGCGGCAGCGGGCGATCAGGTGGGCCTTGGCCGTGAGGTTGTCGATCGCGTCGATCACCAGATCGGGCTTGCGCCCCAACAACGCCTCGCTGGTCTCGGCCTCATAGAAGCTGCGCACCTCCTCGACCTCGCAGGTCGGGTGGATGCTGCGCAGCCGCTCGGCCATGACCGTGGCCTTGGGCTTGCCTGTGGTCCCACGCATCGCATGCAGCTGACGATTGGCATTGGTCACACACACCAGATCGAAATCGACC
>CBFGLP010000630.1:0-2164 GCA_965649595.1 uncultured Myxococcales bacterium
CCTCTACCGTGTCAAGGTAGCGCTCTACCCCTGAGCTACAGCCCTGTTCTCGTCGGGGCCCTCGGCCGCGACCGAGGGGACGGTTAGGTATCGCGCGGACGCCTACTCGTCAAGCCACCGAAGCAGGCGAATTTCCCGCCCGACCGCGACCAGCCTCACGTGCGCGCGGGCGACTCATAGAGCCCCTCGATGAGATCCCGATAACGGCTCTCGACCGCTCGCCGCTTGAGCTTGAGCGTCGGGGTCACGTGGTCGTGCTCGAAGGGCTCCATCGGGATCACGAACTTCTTGATCGTCTCGTAGCCGGCCAGCTCGCGGTTGACCGCGGCGACGTAGCCGGCCACTCGCTCGCGGATCCGCGGGTGTCGGGCGAGGTCGGCGTAGTCGCGGCAGCCGAGCTGCTCGCGCTCGGCCAGCGCCATCATCTCGGGCTCGTCGAGCGCGATCAGAGCGACCAGGTAAGGCCGACGATCACCGACCACCATCGCGTGGGCGATGCCCTCGTGCGCGCGCAGGCGGTTCTCGATCTTCTGTGGCGCGATGTTCTTTCCACCGGCGGTGATGATCAGATCCTTGAGCCGATCGGTGACCCGCAAGAAGCCCTCATGAACCTCGCCGACGTCGCCGGTGTGCAGCCAGCCGTCCGCGTCGATCGCCTCGGCGGTGGCCTCGGGCAGGCCATGGTAGCCGCGCATGATGTTGTGGCCGCGCAGCAGGATCTCGCCCTTGTCCCCGATCAGCACCTCGCAGCCGGGCAGCGCCGGGCCGACGGTCCCGAACCGGTAGCGATCGGGTCGGTTGACGTGCGTCGCCCCGGTGGTCTCGGTCAGGCCGTAGCCCTCGAGCACGAGCACGCCGATGGCGTGGAAGAACTCGGCGGTCTCGCGGGCGAGCGGAGCTGCGCCCGACACGAAGAAGCGCAGCTTTCCGCCGAAGCGCTCGCGCAGCCGCTCGAACACGGCCTTGTCGGCGACGCGGTGCTGCGCGGCCAAGACCGGCGGGATCGCCTGGCCACGCTGACGACACACGCTGACCCGCCGACCGATGCCGAGCGCCCAGGCGAACCCCTTTTGCTCGACGCGGCTGCGCTGGCCGAACTCGTCGAGGATCCGCGCGTGCAGCTTCTCGAAGAAGCGCGGCACGGCGCCGAGGTAGGTGGGCGCCACCTCGCGCATGTCGTCGACCGCCTTGCTCATGCTCTGGGCGAACGCCGTGACCGCGCCGCTCTCGACCGCCGCCCACAGCAGATGGCGAGCGAAGATGTGGGCGAGCGGGAGCACCAAGATGTGCTGATCGGTGCGGTCGACCGCGATGCTGTTCTTGACCGCCCAGGCCTCGTAGACGAGGTTCTCATGGCTGAGCACGACCCCCTTGGGCCAGCCGGTCGTGCCCGAGGTGTAGGCGATCGTGAAGGTGTCCTCGAGCTTGACCTCGCGGATCGTCTGCTCGATCCGCGTGCGGATCTCGTTGACGCCGCGCAGCGCCGCGCGGCCAGCCTCGAGCAGCGCGACGAAGCGGGTGGTCTCGCGCGGGACCGCGGGCTCGCTCGACGCCGGGCTTCGTCGGCCCGTCCGGTCCGAAGGGCTGCTCGGCTCGGTGGCCCGAGCGCTGACCTTGGCCTCGCGCCGCGCTGGCGCTCGCTCATCGATCAGGATCACGTGGCGCAAGGCTGACGCCAGCTTGTCGCTCCCCTGCCCGATCTCCCACTGCTCGAGCCGGCGCAGCAGCTCGGGGTGCTCGACGACGGCGGCCACACAGCCGCTGTCGCGCAGCACGAACGCGATCTCTTCGGCCGACGCCGTCACGTAGATCGGCACCGACACGGCGCCACAAAACGCGAGCGCGAGATCGCAGATCGCCCACTCGTAGCGAGTGCTGGTGATGATGGCGACCCGATCCCCCCGCCGGATCCCGAGCCGCTGGATGATCCCGGCCGCCAGCTCCCGACTGCTGCGATCCCACTCGCGCCAGGTGATCGGTCGCCAGCTGGAGTCCTGCTTGTGACGCAGCGCGGTCAGGTCCGGCGTCCGCAGCACCCGGGCCTGAAACATCTGCATGACGTTCGGGTAGTTGAGCCCCTCCGCCGGCCTCGGCACGAAGTCGTTCGTCACTGCCGCGGAGAATAGCGAGCTTTCTTTGCCCCCCGCAGGCGTCGTGCACTCAG
>CBFGLP010000631.1:0-5236 GCA_965649595.1 uncultured Myxococcales bacterium
CCCCGACGAGACCGCGTGCGGCAACGACTGCGTCGATGTCCAGACCGATGCCGCCCACTGCGGCGCATGCGGTCACGATTGCCTGGGTGGCAATTGCATCCTCGGCACCTGTGAGGCGGTCGAGCTCGCGAGCGGCAAGGGTCGCTTGATGATGGTCCAGGTCGACGCCGACTACATCTACTACGGTGGCGACGGTGTCGACGTCGGGCGCATCGGCAAGGACGGCAGCAACGACACGATCTTGGTCCCCGCCGGAGCGGACATCCAATTGCGCGAGTGGTGCTACGACTCGACGATCACCTCGACCGCGGTCGTGTGGGGCAACGATTGGGTCCAGCCTGGTGTTCGCGGCTGCATGACCCCCGATTGCGCTGGCGGCGTCCAGACCTTCGCGGGTGACACCAACATGTACGCACTCGCCTACGACCGCGACAACGACGTGCTCTATTGGCATCAAGGAGCCGACATCGTGCGCATGACCTGGCCGGGCGGATCACCGACCGAGTTCACGGCCGGCCAGGGTGGACCGCGGGAGCTCGCCGCCGCCGACGGGTTCATCTATTGGGCGACCTCGCTGGCCGCCAACGACTTTCACCTGCGCAAGCGGGACGTCGACAGCGGGCCCATGGTCGATCTGGTCATCGATCGCCCGACCATGGGCGCGATCGCGGTCGGGCCGAGCATGGTCTATTGGGCCGAGGACGCGCAGATCTACTCGGCGCCGCTGCCCAACGGGATCGGCGGAGGAGCGCCGACGGCCTTCGGCAGCTCGGGCGGCAGCGTCTACAGGATGGCGATCGACGACACCCACCTCTACTGGACGTCGAACTCCGGCGACGTGGGCTCGGTCCAGCGCTGCCCGCTCGATGGCTGCGCCGGTGCCCCCGAGATCCTGGCTCAGGTCACCGATCCCTGGGGCATCACGCTCGACGACGTGGCGGCGTACTTCGTCACCGAGGCTGGCTCGCTCTACAAGATCGCCAAGTAGCTGCTAAGCACGCCTCGTGCCCGACGAGCCCGACCTAGCTGCGGTCCGAGTCGCCGCTCCGCTGGCGACGACGGTCCTCGCCTATCACGAGCGGACCAAGCACCACTACCCGAACCGCTACGCGGCCTCGCTCGGGTACATGGACTGGGACACGCAGCCAGACCCCTTCTTGCGCTACCTCGGCGCGCCGCTGGTCCGGCTGCCGGAGATCGAGCTCGGCAGCGAGCCGACCTTCGACGCCGCCTACGATCCGAGCCACCAGCCCAGCGCGGCGCTCGGGCTCGAGTCGATCGCCCAACTGCTCTACGACTCGCTGGCGATCTCGGCGTGGAAGCAGGCCGGTCGCTCGCGCTGGTCGCTGCGCTGCAACCCGTCGAGCGGAAATCTTCACCCGACCGAGGCATACCTCCTGCTGCCTGCGATCCCCGGGCTCGCCGAGCATCCGGCGATCCACCACTACAACGCGTACGAGCACGGGCTCGAGCGCCGCCGCCCGCTCGCGTCCAGGGCGTTCGAGCCGCTGCGCGAGCAGCTCGACGGTGGGTTCATGCTCGCGCTCTCGTCGATCCCCTAGCGCGGGGCGTGGAAGTACGGCGAGCGGGCCTATCGCTACTGTCAGCACGACTGCGGTCACGCGATCGCCGGCATCGCCTTCGCGGCAGCCGTGCTCGGCTGGCAGGTCTGCGCGCTCGAGCTCGAAGACGCGCAGCTCGAGCGCTTGCTAGCGATCGACGACGATCGTGGACCCGAAGCCGAGCACGTCGACGTGGCGCTGGCGATCGGCCCACAGATCCCCGACGAGCTCCCGCGGATCGATCTGTCCACGCTCGTGGGCGGTCCGGCGCTCGGACGGCCCAAGCCGCTCGGCGAGTCGCATCAGCTTTGGCCGGTCATCGACGAGGTCGCGCGCGCGTGCATGCGACCTCCCGGGCACGCGAGCGCGAGGCGTCCGCGAACCAGCTCCGCCCCCGCTCCGACGCCTCCCTCCCTCCCCGCTCCGGCGCCCCCCTCCCCCGCGCCGGCTCGTGCGGTGCTTCGAGCCCGCCGCAGCGCGGTCGAGATGGACGGTCAGACCACGCTCGATCGCTCGACCTTCGCCCGCATGCTCGAGCGCTGCATGCCCGGCGGCCTGCCCTTCACCACGCTAGCGAGCCCGCCGGCGATCCATCCGCTCGTGTTCGTGCACCAGGTCGACGACGTCGAGCCGGGCCTCTACGTGCTCGTCCGCGACGACACGGCGCGAGCCCGGCTAAAGGCCGCATTCGAGCCGAGCTTCGTCTGGCGACCCGAGCCGCTCGATCGCAACTTGCCCCTCTACCTGCTCGTCCGCGGCGACACGCGTCGAGCTGCGGCTGCGGTCTCGTGCGGACAAGCGATCGCCGCCGAGGGCTGCTTCGCGCTCGCGATGCTGGCCGAGCTCGAGCCCCGCTTGACCGAGCACGGACCCTCGGCCTACCGCGACCTCCACTGGGAAGCCGGAGCGCTCGGTCAGGTGCTCTACCTCGAGGCCGAGGCGACCGGCCGGCTCCGCGCGACCGGGATCGGCTGCTTCTTCGACGACGCAGTCCACGACCTGATCGGGCTCGATCCCGATCAGCGAACGTGGCAGGTGATCTATCACTTCACGCTCGGAGGCCCGGTCGAGGACCCGCGCCTGCAGAGCTTGCCTGCCTACGTTCACCGCCACGCCGACGCCAGCTGAACCGGCTACTCCCCGGCGGCCTCGTTCGTCACCCCGAGCGTGTCCTCGAGCCCGAGCGTGCGAGCGGTCTTGGAGCTCTCGACCGCGTCGGGATCCGGGAACGTGCCGAGCACCATGTCGCCGAGGTGCCGGGTCACGCCCATCCAGTAGCGCTCGTTCTTGTAGTGGTGCAGACGATGGAATCGCCACTGCCGCTTGTAGAACCAACCCTGCGGGCGATAGCTGGTGTGCACGAGGTAGTGGATCCACTCGTAATAGAGCGCGATCGCGGCCGTCACGACCATCGCGCTCGCCCAAGTGCCCGCGCTCGAGCTGAGCAGCCAGAACACTCCGGTCGCGAGCGAGAGCCCGAGCACCATCGCCGGCAAGGGCATCAAGATGAAGCGCAGGTCCCAGGGGTCGCGGTGATGCAGGCGATGGTAGCGAGCCGCGTGGAAGTCGATCGTGAGCCCGCCCAGCTTGCGCGGTCGAAAGTGCAGCACGTGCACGTGGATCAGCCACTCGCCGAACGGGTGCAGCAGCGGGATTGCGATCAGCGGGATCAGATCGCGCCAGCCGAAGTCACCTTGGCCGAGCAGGTACATGCGAAAGGCGACCCACCCGAGCAGGTGCGCAATCAAGAACTTTGGCGGCAGCTCGCGCAGCCACAGTCGAAAGGCGCCCGCAAGCGAGAGGTCGCGCTCGCGGGCATAACGGGGGCCGGTCTCGCGGATCATCGTGCGTCTCCTGTGTCTGGATCGGACTCGGGCTCACGAGCGCCGAGCTGATCGAGCAGCTCGAGCCCGGTGAGCACACCTTCGGTACCACGGCCGACGATCGTCTCCGCGGCCGCGCGGGCCGTCCGGCTGTCGCCTGCTCGCACGGCCGCGACCAAGCGGCGGCACTCGTCGACCGAGCGGAGCTCCTCGGCGAGCGGGATCAGCAGGGCCTCGCGGATCTGCTCGTAGCTCTGCCGCAGCGTGTTGAAGGCCAGCCGATAGGCGATGTTGTCGCTGCCCGTGACCAGCAGGTCCCAAAACTCGAGCGAGAGCAGCTGCAGCTGCTCGAGCACGGCCATCTGCGTGGCGACCTGCTCGCTATCACCCGACAGCCAAATGGACTTCGTCGGCCCGTCCGGGCCGACGCGCGTCGGGCTCGTGTCGAGCACCTCGCGCATCTGCTCGGCGACCGCGGCGAGCTCATCGACGACTCGATCATCGGCCCGCTCCGCACACAGCCGCGCGACGTCGGGCGCCAGCGCGGCTCGCATCTCCATGATCGAGCGCGCGACCTCGAGGTTCGGTGAGCCGTCGGCCTGATAAAGGAGGCGCGAGAGCAGATCGAGGCTGGCGGTGCGACGAAAGTCGAGCACCAGCGTGCCACCGCCATGGCGCTGCTCGATCAAGCCAGCCTGCGCGAGCCGCTTGAGCCCCTCGCGGATGGCCCCGCGGTTGACCCCGAGCGCCTTGGATAGATCGCGCTCCGAGGGGAGCGGCTCACCCGGACCCACCCGTCGAGCGAGGATCTGCGCGCAGAGCTGCTCGAAAACCGCGTCCGACAAGGAGCTGCGGGCGACGGGCTGCAGGCCGAGGGTCACCGAGCCTGTTTATCTCGAAAGTGCTCCGATGGTCAACTGGTCAGACCACATGATCACTCAAGCCCGAGCAAGGGAGGCCCTCCGCTTGTCCCTTCGACCGCTTCGCCCCAGAGTCCACCGCGTGGACCTTCGCCTGCCGCTCGCCCTCCGCCGCCCCGTCGAGCGCCTCTGGGCTCGCTTGCGCGGAGAGGCTGGCGTCGTGGTCTACGGGCAGGCCTACCACTGGGAGCTGCCCGGGGTCCCGATCGATGGTCTTCGTGGTGAGCGGATCCTGACCGCGTTGGTCCGCGAGGGCTTGGTCGGTCGAGAGGCAGTCGTGCGGCCCACCTCGGTCTCGATCGCCAAGCTCGAGCGCATCCACGACCGCGCCTACCTCGAGCGCATCACCGAGCCCGAGGTCGTGGAGGCGGCGTTTGGTCTGCGCCTCCCGCCCGGTCTCACTACCAGGATCGTCGACCTCCAGCGCCTCGTCACCGGCGGCACCGTGTTGGCCGCCCGCGCGGCGATGCGCCAGCACAAGCTCGCGATCAACCTCGGCGGCGGCTTCCATCACGCCCACCGCAGCCGCGGCGAGGGCTTCTGTCTGTTCAATGACGTCGCGGTCGCGATCGCTTCGCTGCGCAGCCGCGGCTTCACCGACCCGATCGCGGTGATCGATCTCGACCTCCACGATGGTGACGGCACCCGCTCGATCTTCGCCGACGATCCTTCGGTCTGGACCTTCTCGATCCACAACTCCAACTGGGGCCCGACCGAAGCCAAGAGCAGCACCGCGATCGCGCTCGGCGAGCAGGTCGGAGATCGCGACTACCTCGCGACCTTGCGCGAGCACCTCCCGGTGATGCTCGACCGCCACCGCCCGAGCTTGGTCTTCTATCTGGCCGGCTGCGATCCCGCGGCCGACGACCCGCTGAGCAATTGGAACATCAGCGAAGAGGGCATGCTCGCCCGCGACCGCTTCGTGCTCGAC
>CBFGLP010000632.1:0-2665 GCA_965649595.1 uncultured Myxococcales bacterium
GACTGCTCGTACAACAAGGACTGGTCCGACATCTTCTCGGCGGACGGCAACAAGGTGTTCTGGTCTGATCCCTTGGCCTCGTTTCCGACCTCGGCGGTGTGCTGGAACGCCGGCGTCCAGTGCGTCGGTGATCCGAGCAACTACGACTCGTGCGACCCGGTCGACAAGGACATCGACGGCGACATCACCGACCAGCCCGGCGCCGCGGTGCTGCACCCTCTCGATCGCTACGTCGACCTCGTCGAGGGGCTCGAGGCCAGCAAGCAGCAGCTCAACCCCGAGCAGGAGATCATCGTCTCGCTGATCGCCGGCGTCGGCTCCGACGGCTCGGTCTTCTACGCGAGCGCAGCCAACACCGACCCAGAATTCCAGGACTCGTTCGGCATCGGCCCGGGTTGCACGGGTCCTGGTGAGGTGCTCGCGGTCCCGCCGGTCCGCCTGCGTACGTTCACCGAGGCGTTCACGCCAAACAACATGTTCTCGGTCTGCAGCTCCGACTACTCGGACGCGTTCCAGGCGATCGCCAGTGTGGTGACGGAGCAGATCAAGCCCGCCTGCTACACGTCGTGTGTCGTGGACACCAACCTCTCGACGCCCGACACCGTCGATCCTGCGTGCACGGTCGAGCAGAAGCGGCCCGGCTCGTCCGCGGAGCCGGTCGAGGAGTGCCTGCGCGACGCGAACGGCTACGTCATCGATCCGCAGACCAACGACTACACGATACCGAGCGCCGACGCGAACGTGTGCTTCGCGATGTTGGTCGACGTCAACGACAGCACCGCCAGCGTCCACGACGACATGTCGCCCGAGTGCGCCGAGCTCGGCTACAACCTCGAGTTCATGCTCGTGCGGCGGCCCGGGTTCCCGGCCCCGAGCGGCACGAGCGTCTCGGCGACCTGCTCGCTGTCAGGATCTCCGCAGATCGACTGTCCCGGCCTCGGAGGGTGAGTCGAGCGAGGGGCGACAACGATCGGGGCTGCTCGGCAATGATCGCGGTCAGGGGCAAGCGAGGTACACGTCGACGACCTCGCCGACGCGCCGCTGACCAGCGACCACGAACTCGAAGCTCGAGCGCTCGCGCTCACAGTTGCCGCGCGCGTCGCATTGCTCGCGGACGAAGAAGCCGAGATCGATGCTGTCGACGCCCTCGTCACGGAGGCTGGTCAGCTCCCAGCTCATCGAGAGCTTGTCGGCGTCCTCGTCACGCCAGACCAGCAGCTCGTCGAAGCGCGCGTCACCAGCGTCGATCTTGCCGTCATGGTTGCTGTCGAGGCTGGCCAGCGCGATGAAGCCGTTGCTCGCGCGGCGACCAGTGTCGAGCAGCGAGCCGGAGCCGAACAGCTCGTGGCCTCCGTCGATGAACCCGTTGTTGTCGAGGTCGATCGCCAGCCAGGGGTTCGAAGCCGCGGGCCAGTCGCTGTCGAGGCACTCGCCGACGCTGGCGATGTCGAACATCGCGGTGCTGGCCGAAAGCTCGATCGGGCCTGCGTCGAAGCTGAGCGCGAGCGGAGTGAAGGGACACTCCGGCCAGTAGGGGACACCGTCCTCGATCTCGCAGCCGACGTTCCCGGCGATGCATTCCCGCTGATCACCGGGCATGCACACCACGCTGTACAGGCACTCGCCCCAGATCAGCTCCCACGACTCGTCGATCTGCTGCCAGTCGCAGAACTGCGTGCCCGCACCATCGTCGCAGGGTCGATCGGCGGCGACTGTCCCACACTGCTCGGGCCCGGGAGCGCCCATATCCGCAGTGCTCTCGTATCCATCGGTCTCGTCGGACTCGTCGTCAGACTCGTCGTCGCCGAGCTCGTCCTTGGGGCCGGCGTCCTTCTCGAGGTCACAGGCCGAGAGACCGAGCACGAGGATCGATGCGAGCCAGGTCAGGTTGCTGCTGTGCGCCACGACCCAAGGATGTCACAAACAGACAAAACTGTCGCGTTAAAGTTATAAAAGAAACATTGCTTCTGTATTCGAGCGGTTTTGGCTCTTCGCCAAACGTGCTCTAAATTACATATGGGCGATATCGCCCAATGCCTAGCGATCACTCGCCGCTCGGATCCTCGCTGGGCTCGTGGTGGAAGCGATGCCGTTCTCGCACCTGCGCTTGGATCGTCGAGCGCAGCAACATCTCGTCGATCGTCCCGTCCGCCTTGAACGCGTCGAGCTGAGCGTTGACCAGCGCGAGGTAGCGGCGCTTCTCGTGGAAGGGCAGGAAGGCGCTCTTGAACCCGTTGAGGATCACCTGCTTGATGTCTTCGAGGCTGAGACCGATCTGCGTGTGCGAGAGCCACAGCTCCTTCGACACCGTGGTGTCGGTGATCAGTCGGTTGTCGGTGTTGATGGTCACCCGGGCGCCGAGGTTGAGGTAGAGCCGCAGCGGATGGGTCGGCAGCGACGCGATCGCTCCGGTCTGCACGTTGGACGATGGGCAGCACTCGAGCGGGATCCGGTGATCGACCACGTAGTGGAGCAGGTCACCGTCCTCGCGCAGCCGACAGCCGTGGCCGATCCGGTGGGCCCCGCAGTCGTGCAGCGCCTGCGCGATCGAGGGCGGCCCGTAGGCCTCGCCCGCGTGGATCGTGACGTTGATGTTGTTGTCGCGGACGAGCTGGAACGCCGAGCGGTGGTGCTTGGCGGGGTGGTCGTACTCGGCGCCCGCGAG
>CBFGLP010000633.1:0-5767 GCA_965649595.1 uncultured Myxococcales bacterium
GCACGGTCGCTGCGCGACCGTGCGTGGCTAGGTGCACGACGCTTGCGGGGGGCTAAGTAGCCGAAACGAGGCCGAGCCGAATTGCTTGGCGGACCAGGCCGGCGACGTTGTGGACGTCGAGCTTGGCCATGATGCGTCCGCGGTGACCTTCGACGGTCTTGACCGAGAGCCCGAGGATCTTGGCGATCTCGGGGCTCGACTTGCCTTCGCCGACCAAGGTCAGCACCTCGCGTTCGCGCCGGGTCAGGCCGTCGCCGGGATCGGGCGTGGCCTTGTCATCGTCTTCGCGGCTGTCCTTCAGGAGGATCCGGGCGACCGCCGGAGAGAAGAACGCGTCGCCGCGGGCGACCGCCTTGATCGCCGAGACCAGATCGGACAGGCCCGAGCCCTTGAGCAAGTAGCCGCTCGCTCCCGCACGGATCGCTGGGCGCACGTACTCCTCACCGTCGTACATCGACAAGATCAGCACCCTCGGGGCCTGCGGCTTCTCGCGGATCTCTCGGGTCGCGTCGACGCCGTTGAGCTTGGGCATGTTGAGATCCATGACCACGACGTCGGGGCTCAGCCGTGCGCAGGCGTCGACGGCCTCGCGCCCGTCCGAGGCCTCGCCGACGACCTGGAGATCCTCGGACGAGGTCAGCAGCGCCTTGAGCCCCTCGCGGACGATCGTGTGGTCCTCGGCCAGCAGCACGCGGATCGGCGTGTCGGACATGGCCGGACGCTATCACGCCGAAGATCCGGCTTCGCCTGCGATGGGCTGAACGGGTAGCTCGACGTGGATGTGCGTGCCTTGGCCGGCGCCGCGTGGCTCGCCCACCGCCGCAAACCACTCGGCGGCGGGACGGATCGTGATCGAGCCACCGACCAGCTCGACCCGCTCGCGCATGCCCTCGAGGCCGCGTCGGCCCTTGCTGCGCACGACGCCGACGTCGAAGCCTCGCCCATCGTCGACGACGTCGAGCACGATCCGGTCCGGCTCGAGGGTGCCGGGCGTTCCGCCCACGCGAGCCATCCGGATCACGACCCGCTCGGCCTCCGCGTGGCGGGCGATGTTGGTCAGGCTCTCTTGCACGATCCGGTACGCGGCCGTCTCGACGCCCGTGTCGACGCCAGGGCGATCGAGACCCGAGCAGGCGTAGTCGATCTCGACCCCGGTCCGCTCGGCGAAGTCGTCACAGTGACGCTCGATCGCCCGCTGCAAGCCGAGGTCGGCGAGCACGGCTGGTGCGAGGCGATCAACGACGCGGCGGATCTCCTCGAGCGTCGCGTCGGCCAGCGCGACCGTACGCTCGGCGAGACCTCGGGTCGCGTCGGTCGTCGCCATGCTCCCGAGCAGCTGCAAGTTGATGCGCACGGCCGTGAGCGCCTGGCCGGCCGAGTCGTGCAGCTCGCGGGAGAGTGAGCGTCGCTCGGCCTCCTGCAGCGCGACCGCGCGGCCCGAGAGCTCGCGCAGGCGCTGCTCCTTGTCGCGGACCTCCTGCAGGGCCGCGGCGAGCTGCGACGAGCGCTCGACCACCTGGGCCTCGAGCGTCTGGTTGAGCTCGGCGAGCGCGCCCTGTGACGCGGCCACCCGTCGCTCGGCCTGCACGATCGCCACGCGCGGCAGCCAGTACATCATCCCGGCCAGCGCCGCGCCGAGCATCGAAAAGCCGATCAGCAAGAGCAAGGCTTGGCGCTCGACCTCGTGCGTGGTCACGCCGACCCACACGCGGGCGATCTCGCGATCGAGCCGGATCGGCGCCGAGGCCCACAGCAGCGCGCGATCGTCATCGCTCGGTGGCGCCTGACCGAAGTCCATCCAGTGACCGTGCTCGTCGGTCACGTCGATCCGCACGATGCTCGCGTGCTCGGCCTGCTGATCGAGGCTCCGCAGCAGCTTCGGCGCGTCGTAGCGCCACAGCACCGGGCGCTGCTGGGCCTCCTCTTGGATCAGCTCGGCGACGAGGTTGGCCGTCGCGGTCGCGCGGGTGCGGACCGTCTGGGTGCCCATCACGAGGTACGCGAGCGGGGCCGAGACCGCGACCACGATCAAGAGCACGAACGCGAGCGGGCCGAGGCGCGCGGTCAGGTAACCAGCGAGGTCGACCGCCGACCGCTCGTCGCCCGGGCTCGGCTCGCGCCCGCTCATCCTTCGCTCCCGGCAGCGGGCTCGTCGCTCGTGCTCGCGGCGTCGTTCTCGAGCAGCGCGGGCGGAGGTCCAACCTCGCGCAGGTGGGCGAAGGCCGAGCGGGGCGGTGGCTCGAGCGGCAGGTAGCCGCTCGCGTCGATGACCGCCTGGCCCTCGCTCGAGAACACGAACGCGATGAACTCGAGCGCGAGCGGATCTGGCTGGTCGGTAGGCAGCACGAACGCGAGCTCCTTGCTCAGCGGATAGCTGCCGTCGCGCATCGTATCGAGCCGCGCCCGCTTGCCCTCGTACTCGAGCAGCGCGAGCGGGAGATCCTGAATCGCGACCAGCCCGCGGTCGAACAGCCCGACGGAGCCCGGCGTGGACAGCAGCGCCTCTTGCATCGCGCGATCGCTGTACAGCACCCGCCAGCGCCGCGTGGCCCAGGCCGCCTCATCGACCTCGGCGAAGCCGGGGATCACCGTATGCGCGGCGAGGTGGCTCGAGTCACCGGGCTCGCGCTGGAGCACGATGACCGGTGAGCCGTCGGACCAGTGCGTCTGACGGCCCGAGTAGAGGTCGAGCACCATCGAGCGGGTCAGCCCACGGACGGGCACCGAAGGGTTGGCCGCGAACACGACGGCGACGCGAGCGTAGGGGATCGTGTCGAGGCCCAGCTCGTATTCGTGGGGCTTGAGCGGACGCGAGATGAGCCCGAGCTCGATCGCACGATCTGCGGCCGCCCGCGCTCCACCACCCGAGCCGATGCTCTCGTGCACGCGCACGCGCAGCCACGGGCGCGTGCCCGTGAACGCGTCCGCCAGCGCGCGCGTGAGCGGCAGGTTGCTGCCCGAGCCGGCCAGCCGCAGCAGGTTGGCTGGCTTCGGCGAAGCTCGCTCCCCGAGCTGGGCGGGCGGCGTCCCCCCCAAGTAGGGCGGCTGCGGTCCCTGCCGAACCCAACGGATCAGCAACACGGCGAGCAACGCGATCGTGACCACGCAGACCAACGCGAGCGTCCAACCGACGACCCGCATGCGGCCAGGCCCGAGCGAGCGTCGACCACCCGTGCTCGCGTCCGGGCCCCGCCCCCTCGAGCCAGCGAAGCGTGGGCGGAGGGCCATCACTACTCCCCTGCCCGCGTCAGGCTCGGGTCCCGTCCTCGCCGACGCCGGCGGGAGCTGGAGGTGGAGGTCGACGAAGCTCGTCGAGCAGCGCCGCCTCGGGCGTGCCCGGCTCGGGCTCGAAGTCGTAGGCCCAGCGCACGCGAGGTGGCAGCGACATCAGGATCGACTCGGTGCGTCCGCCGGTCTTGAGCCCGAACACGGTGCCGCGGTCGTAGACCAGGTTGAACTCGACGTAGCGGCCGCGTCGGAGCTCTTGCCAGGTCCGCTGCGCGGGCGTCCACGGGGTCCCGATCCGGCGGTTGACGATCGGCAGGTAGGCGGTCAGGAAGCGCTGCCCGGCCGCGCGCACGAACTCGAACACTCGCTCGCGTCGGCCGATCGCCTCGGCGTCGAGCGGGCCCGCCTCGCGGTCGGGATCGACCCACAGATAGTCGAAGAAGATCCCACCGACGCCTCGTCGCTCCCCACGGTGCGGCAAGAAGAAGTAGCGGTCACACCAGCTCGACCACGCCGGATAGTCCGCGACCTCGCCGTGCGCCTCGCAGACCTCGCGCCAGACCTGGTGGAAGTGCTGCTTGTCCTCGTCGTGGAAGTAGTAGGGCGTGAGATCGGCTCCGCCGCCGAACCACGCCTTGTCGCCGTGCTCGAGCATGCGGAAGTTGGCGTGGACCGTCGGCACGTGCGGGCTTTTGGGGTGCAGCACGAGCGAGACCCCGCAAGCCCAGAAGCTCGAGCCCGTGCCCGGGACCTGCTTTGCAAACTCGGGCGAGAACTCGCCGAACACCTCGGAGAAGTTGACGCCGCCCTTCTCGATCACCGCCCCCTCGGCGAGCACCCGCGAGCGGCCCCCACCGCCGCCCGGTCGCGTCCACGTGTCTTCGCGGAAGCCCGCCGTGCTGCCGTGCTCGCGCTCGACCGCCTCGAGCCCGGTACAGATCTCGTCTTGCAGGGCTCGCATGGCCCCGACCACGCGCTCGCGAAAGCTCGCCTCCGTCATGGGCGAGTTATACCCCCCACAGGGGTCGTGTACTCTGCCTCGCACGGCCGCCTCGCGGCCGGGCTGGTTTCGAGTCCGTAGCCGTCCGCCAGGCCCCCCGGGCACCTGTGGGGCCTGTCCCGCGATCAACTCTCGTGCCGCCTCGCGGGCTACTCGCGCAAGCTCGGGAAGCACGACTGAGCGCAGGCTTGCAGCTCTTCGGGGTTGACGTCGTTCGCTTCCCACACGCTCGACGAGCGCTGCACGAACTCGAACTTGGAGATCTGTCCGTCGCTGTTGAACAGGTCCTCGGGCAGCGGCATGAACTCGTAGGTGCGGCTCGCGTTGGTCTCGGCGACCGTGATCTCGACCGCCTCCGAGGCCCCGCCGCCGTCGGTGCCTCCGGTATCGCCAGCGCCCGGCTCGATCACGGGCGGCGGCTCCTCGCCGGGCGTGAACTCCTGCCAGAGCATCCGCGACTTGTCGAACTCGTACGCGAAGCAGCGGCACTCCCAGAACGCGTTGTCCTGGTTGACCGTGCAGGTCGAGCTGTCGACGCCCTCGTTGCCAGTCCCGAAGCAGCCCGCCGCCGCGACGACCCCATCGCCGGGGCTAAAGTTCAGCAAGAACACGTTCTGACGGATCTGCGTGATGTCCGTGTACACGCCGCCTCCGAGCGCGTACTTCTGGAGCGCCCAAACTCCAGCCTCGTCGAAGAGCCGCGTGTCTTCTTCCTTGCAGCCGGTCGAGCACAGCAAGGCGGTCAGGGCGACCGCGGGAAGAGCGAGCCGAAGAGCGAGACGGAGAGATACGGTGGGTGCGAGGCGCATGGCAGGCGCCGGACCATATCACGAGCACGGGCCCACCGCGCACGGCGAGAAGAAGCCCCCCTGCGGGCCAGCCCCCCGAGCTCGCGCAATGACCGTGCGTGGCTAAATGCACGACGTCTCGGGAGGGTAAAAGCAGCACCTTCATTGACAGTCACAAGTCGGCGCCTTAGCTTTCGCGCGCGGTGTCCGCGAAACGCGATTATTACGAAGTGCTGGAGCTCGGGCGCGAGGCCTCGGCTGCCGAGATCAAACGCGCCTATCGCAAGAAGGCGATGCAGTTTCATCCGGACCGCAACCCCGGCGACCCCGAGGCAGAGGAGCGGTTCAAGGAGTGCGCCGAGGCCTTCGAGGTGCTCAGCGACGAGCAAAAGCGTGCTCTCTACGACCAGTTCGGCCACGAGGGTCCGCGCGGCGCCGGGTTCCAAGGCTTCTCGGGCGCAGACGAGATCTTCTCCCACTTCGGCGACTTGTTCGGCGACCTGTTCGGCAACCTCGGGTTCGGCGGTACGCGAGGGCGTCGGGGCGGACCGCAGCGAGGCGCCGACCTCAAGCTCGAGTTCGAGATCCCCTTCATCGAGGCGGTCGAGGGCAGCGAGCGCGAGATCACCGTGCCCAAGCGGATCGAGTGCGAGACCTGCGAAGGCAGCGGAGCGCAGCCCGGCACCTCGCCCACCACGTGTCGCGAGTGCCAAGGCCGTGGCCAGGTCGTGCACAGCCAGGGCTTCTTCCG
>CBFGLP010000634.1:0-3971 GCA_965649595.1 uncultured Myxococcales bacterium
AGCTTGTTGATCCACTCGAGCTGCTCGGCGAGCTCCGGATCCATGCGCGGGCGCTGGGCCTTGTAGTCGGGGTACTTCTCGTCGCGCTTGCTGTACCCGGGCGCGTCGAACACGACCGCGCCTCGCTCGGGTCGACGCCCGGAGAAGATCTTCCGGAACATCGTGGCGAACCCGTAGATCGCGTTGGTGTGGAGGCCGTCGGCGGTGCTGAAGTTGGCTGGGATCGCAAAGTAGGCGCGGTAGATCAGCGAGCTGGCGTCGACGAGGATCAGGCGTTCGGCCACGGGCGGAGGGTAACCTCGGAGCCGTCGGCCGGTCGAGCGGGGACACTGGTTTTACTCGCGGCGTCGAGGGCGTGGATCGAGCGCGAGAGGGCTGGCAGGGTTGGGCCATGAAGAGGTGGCAGAGGTGGCAGAGGTGGCAGAGCTGGCAGAGCGGTGCTTCGATCCTGGCGATCGCATTGGTGATCGGATGCTCGGGCTCGGATGATGGCGGGCAGGACGAGGTCGGGGAGAGCGGCGAGGGCGAGAGCGAGTCCGACGCGAGCAGCTCCGAGTCGAGCGAGTCCGCGGACACCAGCAGCGACGCGATGGACTCGTCGGACTCGATCGAGTCGAGCGACTCCGACGACGTCACGGACACCTCGGAGAGCGATACGCAGACGGACAGCGAGACGGGCGACGGTGACGGCGATGGCGACGTGCCCGACAACCCCTGCGACATGCCGTGGCCGGGCAGCGCGTACTACGTCAGCCCCGAGGGCACCGACGAGAGCAACGACGCCTGCTCCGAGCAGCAGCCCTGCGCGACCCTGCAGCACGCCGCCGACGTCGTCAGCGAGCCCGGAGCGATCGTCTACGTGGCGCCCGGCGAGTACGTCGGCTTTCACACCGTCTACCCGGACATCCGCTTCGAGGCGATGGGACCCGGAGTGATCGTGAACGAAGAGCACGCGTGGGACGGGGATCCGGCGCCCGACAACATCAACGTCGAGGGCACCGACGGCGTGTGGATCGTCGGCTTCGAGGTGCTCGACGCCGAGCGGGCGGGCATCCGCGTGGTCACCAGCACCGACGTGGTCGTGTGTAACAACGTGGTCGGGCCCAACGGGCGCTGGGGGATCTTCTCTGGATTTGCGCCGCGGCTGCAGCTCGTCAACAACGAGACCTTTGGCTCGGGGATCGAGCACGGAATCTACGTGTCGAACAGCGACGGGCCCAACGACGATCCGGTGATCCGCCACAACGTCAGCCACGGCAACGGGCGCAACGGGATCCAGCTCAACGGCGACTGCTATGCCGGGGGCGACGGGATGATCGAGGGAGCGTTGATTGAGGGCAACGAGGTGTACGGGAACACCAACAAGGGGCTCAGCATCATCGCGGCGCCGAATACTACGATCGTGGCGAACCTGATTTATGGCAATGGGCTGGAGGGAGCCGCGGGTGGGATTCACATGACCAACGAGCCCGGGTGCGATGACGCGCTGGCGTCGAACGATGGGGTGATCGCCAACAATACGGTGATCGAGCCGGACATCGCCGCGTTTCGAGCGACCGACGCGGCGACCGGGAATCTGGTGTTCAATAACTTGTTCTTGTCGCCCTCGGGTGCGGTAGACGAGGTTGGGGGGAACCTGATCGATTACAACTTGATCGCCGACGACGAGACGGGAGTGTTCGAGGCGGGCGGGTATGTGCCGCTCACGGGCGGACCGGCGCACGACGCCGGGGTCGACACGTTCATGGGCGCGGGGGCATGGGATGTGGATTTGTTCGGGATGCTGCGGCCGCAGGGCGCGGCGTTCGATCTGGGGGCGGTGGAGCGGGCGGACTGAGCGCGTGGTCGTCGTTGCAGTCGAGCACCATTCCGGAAACCCCGATATTGTTGCCCTCGATAGGGACATCGAGGTGGCCCCGGCGAACCGGCCACCTCGATGCACGACCACCCGATGTCGAGCGCGCTCAGTCCCGCCGACGGCGGAGCAGCGGCAGACCCAGCAGCCCGAGCAGCAGCAGCCCTGGCCGGCTCGGCCCCTCGCTCGCGCAGGCGCAGCCGCTGTCGGTGTCCTGCCCGAACCCGGGCGGCAGCCCGGCCTCGTCACCGACCTCGTCCGCGCCCGAATCCCCGCCCTCGCCCTCGCTGGCGCCCGAATCTCCACCAGACTCGCCGCCCGTATCAGCACCAGTATCCGCGCCCGTGTCGGCCCCCGAATCGGCGCCCGTGTCCCCGTCGCCATCCCCGGGCACGCCGCCGTCCTGCACGGTGATCGCCACGACCGGGCTGAACGCCTCGTTGTCCCACTCGTCATAGGCGACGCAGTAGATCTCGTAGTCGCCCGCGGGGATGTTGACGACATCCCACGCGTAGGGAGCCGAGCTCTTGGTGCCCATCTTCGAGCCGTCGACGAATAGATCGAGGTAGGCGAGGCCCTGGTTGTCGTTGGCCTCGCAGGTGATCTGGAAGTCGTCGCCAACGTTGAAGCTCGAGCCGTCGCTCGGGTAGCTGACAACCACGTTCGGCGGAGTGTTGTCGGGATCGTTGGCGCCGAACAGACCCATCAACTCCTGGTAGGAGTTCTGCTGGCCCGAATTGCAGTATTGCTGGTGCTGCGAGCCGCAGACGATGCCCTGGCCGTTGTCCTGGATGCCGATGCAGCTATTGGTGAAGCTCGGGTTTCCGCCAGCGTTGTAGGGGTTCATGATGTCGGACGTGTTGCCGACGTGCTCGAGCCCGTACGCGTGGGCGACCTCCTGGCTGATCGTGGTCGCCTGGGTGTTCGCGTTGAGCTGACCGCCGAGCTGGCTGGCGCTGTGGAACGCGAACACGATGTTGTTGGGGTTCTGATCGTAACAATCGAGCGGCGCAATGCCGAGCACACCATTGCCGAAGGGGTGGTTGCCGGGCCCGGTCATGCACATCGTGTAAGTGCCGCTGGCCGGGCGCTCGGTCACGACCGACATGTTGAAGGGCATCCAGTCCTGCTTGACGGCGTCGATGACCGATTGGCGCTGGGCCGCGGTGCCGCCATAGGACGGATAGTTGCCAGTGAAGCCGTACTGGCACGCGATCATCGAGCTGTTCTGCACGGAGCTGTCGCCACCGGTGCAGACCAGGTTGGTGCCGTCCATATTGACGTAGATCACCGTCGGCGCGGCGACGGGGACCTCGTCGGGCAGGCTGGGGTCGACGCCTTGCTCCTCGGGCGTATAGGGGATCGAGAGGCGATTGACCTCAGCGGGAGCGATCCGAGGCTCGTCGCTCTCGGTTGGCGTGATGATCGGGCCCGCGAGCTCGGGCTCGGGATCCGGCGATCCGGCGATCGCATCGTCTCCGAACGCGATCGCCAACGAGACGGCCGTAGCAGCTAGCCCGAGCATGCTCAGCGCAATCCGGCGGGGGGAAGGGGCGGGATTGGACGCGTGCTTCGACATGACAACAACCTCGGGGCTGCGACGTGCGGTCGCAGACACCAAGACCTGCATACCAGCCGAAACCTGCGAAGAGCAACAAGAGAAGTGTCCTGCCAGGAGGGGTGTAGTCGTGGAGATGCGGCTCACCTCGGTCGAGCGGGGCGACGGGTCCTAGCTCGCGGCCGCGCAGCGGCCGTGCGTGGCAGAGTGCACGGCCGCGGCTTATACAGTCATCAGCGTGAGCCAAGCTGCTGCTTTGACCATCGCCGTCGCGGGAGGGACGGGCTTCATCGGCCGGGCCGTGGTCGATGCATTGCTCGATGCGGGGCATCGAGTCGTGGTGTTGACGCGAGGCCACAGGACTATCGGGGCGCGAGGACCCGCCGCTGCGGTCGAGTGGCGCGCTTGCGATCTCGGCCGTGGACCGCTTGATCCTGCGCTCCTGCACGGATGTGCTGCGGTCGTGAATTTGATCGGGATCAAGCGGGCGGATGCCGAGCAGGGGTTCGAGGTTGCCCATGTGGCGGTACCTCGACATCTGCTCGAAGCCGCGCAGCG
>CBFGLP010000635.1:0-1780 GCA_965649595.1 uncultured Myxococcales bacterium
CGGCTGGTCGCCCGACAACGAGATCTTGAACTCGGCCAAGTCGGTGCTCGCGTTCTCGGTCACCGACACCGGCATCGGCATCCCGCTCGAGAAGCAGCAGATCATCTTCGAGGCGTTCCAGCAGGCCGACGGCAGCACCAGCCGGCGCTACGGCGGCACCGGGCTCGGGCTCGCGATCAGCCGCGAGATCACCCGCATGCTCGGCGGCGAGATCAAGCTGTCGAGCCGGCCCGGCCGCGGCAGCACCTTCACGCTCTACCTGCCGCAGATCTACTCGGAGTCCGCGGCCAAGACCGTCCGCAAGGTCCCCACGCCCGAGCTCGAGCCGCTGCCGCGCCCGCTGCCCCCACCGCGCTCGTTCGACGCCAGCCCTGCGCCGCTGCTCGTCCGCGACCACGTCGACGACGACCGTCGCAACCTCCAGGCCGGCGATCGCACGATCCTGATCGTCGACAACGACGTCGCGTTCACCCGCTTCATGCTCGAGCTAGCCCACAAGAAGGGCTTCAAGGGCCTGGTCACCGCGCAAGGCGGCGTCGCCGTCAGCCTCGCGCGTCAATTCAGGCCCGACGCGATCACGCTCGACATTCGGCTGCCCGACATGGACGGCTGGCGGGTGCTCAACCACCTCAAGAGCGATCTCCAGACCCGCCACATCCCGGTCCACGTGATCTCGACCGACGACGAAGGCATGAGGGGGTTCTCGCATGGGGCGGTCGACGTGCTGCAAAAGCCGGTCGAGGCCGCCGAGCTCGAGCGAATGTTCGACAGGATCGCGGCGTTCCTCGAGCGTCGCGCTCGTCGCTTGCTGATCGTCGAGGACGACGTGACCCAGCGCAACCACATGGTCGAGTGGCTGACCAGCAGCGACGTCGACACCCGCGCAGCCTCGACCGCCGGCGAGGCGCTCGACCTGCTCGCTGGCGAGAGCTTCGACTGCTGCGTCATCGACCTCGGATTGCCCGATATGAGCGGAGTCCAGCTGATCGAGCGAATGCATCGCCAGCCGAGCCTGCGCAAGCTGCCGATCATCATCTATACCGCCCGCGACCTGACCCGCGCCGAGCAGCAGCAGCTGCGGCGAATGGCCAAGAGCGTGATCGTCAAGGACGCTGGCTCGGTCGAGCGCCTGCTCGACGAGACCACGCTCTACCTGCACCGCCCGCACTCGAGCCTGCCCGAGGCCCAGCGGATGATCCTCGAGCAGCTGCACCTCCCGCACGTGATCTTGGCCAACAAGACCGTGCTGGTCGTCGATGACGACATTCGCAACATCTTTGCGATGACCAGCGTGCTCGAGCGTCACCAGATGCGCGTGCTCTCGGCCGATAATGGCAAGAGCGCGATCGAGCTGCTCGAGCGGTCCAGTCGGCCGTCCACGGCCGAGGGGTCCAGTCGGCCGTCCACGGCCGAGGGGACGCCCGGTATTGATGTCGTGCTGATGGACATCATGATGCCGGGAATGGACGGGCACGACACGATGCGGGCGATCCGCGAGATTCCGCGCTTTCGGTCGTTGCCGATCATCGCGCTGACGGCCAAGGCGATGAAGGGGGACCGGGAGAAGTGCATCGAGGCGGGGGCGTCGGATTACATTGCTAAGCCGATCGATGTGGAGCAGTTGCTCGCGTTGCTCGGAATCTGGCTGTACCGATAGGGGGACAGCTTGCTTGGGGGGCTCCGTGTTGGGTCGGGTCATTCCGAGCTGGCTCGGGGTCGCTCTTTGTTATCCGGGGCGGTATTCGTCCATGATCGAGCGCCGCGGCTGGTTGTTGGGGGA
>CBFGLP010000636.1:0-2142 GCA_965649595.1 uncultured Myxococcales bacterium
GTTCTCCCAGCGCGGGAAGCCGGCAGGGAGCTGGTCGACGGTCAGCGGGATCGGGCTCGACGTGCCGACGTTGCCGGCGAGGTCGACGGCTCGCGCGAGCAGCTGGTGGACGCCATCGAACTCCGCGCCGCTGACCAACCAGGTCAGGGTGAACTCGGACTGACCGGGGACCGCCTCGAGCTTGCCGAGCACGAGGTCGCCGCCGAGGAACTCGACGTAGTCGAGCCCGATGTCGTCGGTGGCGACCACGCTCAGCTCGACGAAGGCCGCGTCCTCTAGGGGAGGTGGACTCGCACTCGCGTCGACGAGGAAGTCGTCGAGAGCAGGTGGTTGCTCATCCTGCTCCAGCCCGTCCGACTCGTCCGACTCGTCGCCCGGGGCGTCCCCGCTCTCCTCGTCCTCGGTTACATCTATACCGGTGTCGTCGCCCTCCGCGTCGCCGTTGGGTGGCGGACGGCGGATATCGTCACCACAGCCAGCGGCGATGAGGAGAGGCACGATTAGATTGTTCCATCGAGCCAACATGGTTGTGCTGTAGACGAGCAGCGGCGGGTTGGTCAAGCCAAAAAAAGCTCTCAAAAAATTTCGGAAGGACCGGCCGAGTCGCTGCCTATCTACTGTGAGGCCGCGACGATGAACCAAGACGTCCCGGCTGAAGCACAACGCTTTCGCGCGCTGAGAGTCGCCCTGTGTTTGACGCAAAAGGACATAGCCGAGTTCGCGCGCATCGACGTGTCGACGGTCTCCAGATTCGAGCGAGGCAAAACGATCCAGCCTCGAACCGTGGCACGAATGCATGCTGCCCTGTGGAAACTAGCGAACAAGCTGGCACACAGGCGCTCCAAGACCCGCGAGCGCAAAGCATGATTCCCTCTCCATCGTGGCTGCTCCTGGCACGGGAGGCCCGCCGAAAAGCCTTGATTGCCGCTCTCCGGCGTCACCATGAGATGTCGATGTCGGAGCTTTTGGCGCTCGTGAGCCGAGGCCGTTACGCGAGCGACCTTCGCCAGATTCGCGTGAGCGACTTACTGCTTACCGATGAGGTGACATCGCCAATCGTGCGGATCACCAGGTTCGGCGCTACGCCGGAAGAAACGATTCGCATGTTCTATCACGACAATCCACGGCAACAGCAGCCTGCGACTTTCTTCGCGCGAGCGTTGGAGATTCCTCGCTGGGAAGCGCAGCGATTGATGCGAACGCTCTGTGACGCGGGCTTCCTGGCCCGCGATGGGGTGACATCGGCGACACGCTATCGTCTCGCGCCGCAGGCTCACCAGAGCGAGGCAGCCTGCAAGGAGTGCAACTGCTCATGAGCTCGGACGCGAGCACTCAGCGAGCGCGTGGTGTCGCGACTCTGGCGCTCCAACTCCGCACGCAGCCTCGTGCGGATTTCGTGGAGCCGTTTCCAGACCTTCATCGGCGTCAGCCCGAGCGTCTTGGCGATCTCGGCCGGGGCCGCGCCTTCGGCCGTGAGCACGAAGATGCTGTAGTCGGGCTCTTCGAACTCGGCCGCGAGCGCAGCGAGTTGCGCGAGTGCCTGGCCCGCCCGTACCGTCCGCGACAGGGCGGCGGATGGGACGACGATGAACGAGGAGAAGTGGTCCCACCGAGCTCGCCGAGTCAGCTCTCGGCGCGAGTGCGTGCGGCAGACGTTGTGAACCCATGCCGAGGCCGAGCTCACCGGCTTTCCCGCTTGCACGTGGATGAACAGGTCGACCATTACCGCCTGCGTCAGCTCCTCCAAGACCGCGGGGTCTGGGTGCAACCGACGGAGCTCGCGGACCACGGCGGCTCGAAGGCGGAGGGTGGCCTGCTGGTCGCCGCGGCGAAAGAGCTCGGGGTCGAGGTCGGCCTGGCTCATGGGCGGGACTCTACCAACTCCGAGATCCGGCCTCTGGCCAAAGGGACACGGTCGGATTCGTGCACCCCGCATGGGCAGCGGAATTTCCGTGGCTGCGAGCGGCTCGACGAAATTCTCGGACTAGGCACTTTCACCCCCCCTCGACCCGCTGTCGCGAGCCCCGCATTCGTGGGCGAGCACCGACCCTCGGCAGCGGGTCGTCCGTCGCGTCGGGGACCGGGGACATCGACCACCCCGGTCCTCCGACGCTCCCTCGAGCTTCGTCGGCGACGGTGCCG
>CBFGLP010000637.1:0-3770 GCA_965649595.1 uncultured Myxococcales bacterium
CTCGACGCAGGGACCCAGCTTTGCTCCGGCCCCGATCGTCGCGCCCGCGCCGATCCGAACGGGCTCGATCACCTCGACGTCGGCCTCGAGCCGCGCGCTCGGTTCGATCCCGGTCAGCGGCGCCTCGGCCCAGGGCAGCGCCACTCGACCCGAGAGCACGTTGGCGAGGCCCTCAAGGTAGCGCTCGGTCGTCGAGTGCTCCCACCAGTAGCCCTCGTGTACGAATGCGTCGATGCCAGGGCCCCGCTCGAAGAGCTCGCGGTAGGCGGTCCGGACGATGCACTGCTCGCCCTGCGGAGGGATCCGATCGAGGAACGCTGGCTGCATCACGTGCACACCGGTGAACATCACTTTGGGTCCCGGCTCGCTCCCCGCTCGCGTGCGGCCGAGGAAAGTCGCTAGCTTCCCGTCGGCACCGATCGCTAGCTCGGCTCCCCATACACCTTCGGCGTCGGGCCGCAGCACCATCGTGGCCTCGGACCCGCGCGTGCGGTGCTGCTCGAGCACGGCTTGGAGCGCGAGGTCGGTGAGGATCTTGCCGTTGACCACCACGATCGGCGTGGCTTTGCCGTCGTCGAGCAGCGATCGCGCCTGACGAAGCCCGCCGCCGGTGCCGAGGATCAGCCCCTCTTCGTGCGAGTACGCGATCGCGACCCCGAGCGCCGAGCCGTCACCGAGCTCGTCGGCGATCTGCTCTCCGAGGTGGTGCAGGTTGATCACGATCTCGCGTACGCCATGCGCCCTGAGCCACAGCACCGACCAGCGGACCAGCGGCGCCCCGGCGATCGGCAGCATCGGCTTGGGTCGCACCTGGGTCAGCTCGCCCAGCCGAGTGCCGTAGCCGGCCGCCAGGATCATCGCTCGTGGCCGCGTCATGGTCGGGCGAAGCTATCACGCTCGACCGATCTCAGTACTCCCAGACCAGCGCCTCGAGCATCACGAGCGTCAGCGCCAAGGTGCAGACCGCGAGCACGATCAGCAGCACCCCCCTGACCAGCAGCTGCTGACGGCTACGCGCGATCATCATCGACTGATCGGCGAGCTCTTCCGCGTCGAGCTGGCTGGCGCGGTCGAGCGGGCTGTCGCGCTTCTCGACCAGCCCGAGCGCGCGAGAGGTCTGCAGCTCCAGCCGTCGTTGGTTGCGCCACAGCAGCGCGCTCATCACGAGGATGAACAGGCCGCCGCCGCCGAGCAGGAACCACCGGATCCCGAGCGTCCAGCGGCGCTTGAACTCGGCCATCTCCGTGTCCTCGCGCGCCCGCGTGTCGAGAGCATGCGGCGGCCCGTGGACGACCGGCTCGAGGCTGCCGAGCAGGAACGATCGCGCTCGCGCGACCTCGGCAGGCTCGAGCTTCGCCGTGTCGAGGTGATCGAGGTAGACCTTCTCCCGCCCGACCTCGAACTGCTTGTCGACCCGCGGCAAGGCTAGCTGCTCGCGCTGCAGAGCGATCAAGGGATCGAGCGAGGCCTCGCTGGTCGGCGAGCTGGCGGTGATCTGAACCCGTGCGAGCGCGGTCGACTCCTCTGGTCGCAGCGCGGCCTGGTAGCCCTCGAACTGGATCAGCCCCTCACCGAGCGCCGGCGGGACCTCCCACTCGAGCTGCTGCGGGACGATCATCGGCGGCGTGATCGTGGTGATCCACGCGCCCTTGGGATCGTGGACGTCGACGAACACCGGCTTGCGAGCGCTGATCGCCTCGACCGCGACCTTCACCGACTCGCCCGGCCGCGCGACGTCGGTCGAGGGCTCGAGCTTCGCCGTGCCGGCGTGGCTGACGAAGCGGAGCCGTCGCTTGGGCCCACCGAAAGGGTCGGGTGCCTTCGTGGTCTCGGCCGGCGGAGCCTCGCTCGGCTTCGAGCCCTCGGTCGACGGGGCGTCGGTCGGCGGAGCCTCGGCCGGCTTCGGTGGATCCGCCGCGGGCAGCCGCACCTCGAAGCGCACCACCTCCGAAGTGAGCGCGCCAGAGAAGCTCGCGAGGCCCAAGCGATCGAGCGGGCCTTCGAACACGACCGGCGGCTCGTCGAGGTCGCCCTTCGAGCCACCCCACTCGCCGCTGACGAGGCGGACCTGAACTTTTGCTGGACGATCGTTCGGGGCCCACGGGCGCCCCTGCAGATCCGTCACCCGAACGAACACGGTGTTGGAGAAGCCGGCCAGCAGTCGACCCGCGAAGCGCAGGTCGATCCGCAGATCGGCTGGTTGCGGATCCGTGTCGTCCGCCCACTGCAACATGCTCTCGGCGACCACTTGCTCGCCTTGCTTGGCTGCCCGCTGCTCGACCAGCTCGATCGGCAGCGTCTCGCTGAACGCCACCAGCCCGCTCGCGCTCGGGGGGCTGTAGTGGAGGCGCAGCTCGGCGGGTCCGGGCGCGAGCTCGGGCACCGTCAGGCTGTTCTGGGCGAGCCCGTCGCCGACCGGGATCAAAGCACCGAGCGCATGAGCCTCGTCGTTGGCGATCAGCTCGGCCGTGACCGTGGTCTCACCTGCGAGCGGGAGCAGATCCGCATCGAGCACCTGCGTGCGCACAGCCACGTGCTCGCCGGTCTGCCAGATCGACTCGGTCTGCACGTTGACCGAGACCTGCACGTGCTGGCTCGAGGACCACAAGCTGAGCGACGTCGCTGTCGCGAGCCCGAGCGGGCCGAGCACGATCAACGCCCAATGCAAGCGCGGGAGGGGTTCGTCTTCGAACACGTGCTCGCCCGATACGCCTGCGGCGCGAGCCCAGTCGGCTCGTTCGTCCTGCTCGGGCTCGGATTTGGACCCAAGTCGCTCGGGAGCTTCCTCGGGTGAACCGGACTCGCGCTCGTCGACGTCGTGCATGTGGTCGGGCCTGTCTCGGCTGGGCCGAGACAGGTGCTCGGCGAAGCGGTTCCGTGGCGTCGTAGCACGAAGCTGTGGGTGCTTCGGTCACGTGGCGCGCGTGGCCACCGCGAGATCATTGTCGTATCCTCCGCGCCCAAATGAAAGTCAGCGTCATCGGGACCGGATACGTGGGCCTCGTCGCGGCCGCAGCCTTCGCCGACCACGGCAATCATGTCGTCTGTGCCGACATCGACGAAGTGAAGATCGCCAAGCTCCGCGACGGCATCATTCCGATCTACGAGCCCGGGCTCGAGCCGCTGGTCAAGCGCAACGTGGCCGCAGGTCGGCTCGAGTTCACGACCAGCAACGTCGAGGCCGCCCGGCATGGCGAGGTGATCTTCATGGCGGTCGGCACCCCGACCGAGGGCTCCGACGGCGCGCCCAAGCTCGACTACCTGTTCGGGGCCGCCCGCGACATCGCGCCCCACGTCGGCACCACCGACAAGGGCCTGACCGTGATCGTCAACAAGAGCACCGTGCCGGTCGGGACGGCCGAGCGGGTGACTCGGATCATCCGCGATCTCAACCCGAGCGGCGACTTCGTCGTCGCCAGCAACCCCGAGTTCCTCAAGGAGGGCGTCGCGGTGCAGGACTTCATGCACCCCGACCGCGTGGTGATCGGCACCGACGACGAGCGGGCCCGCAAGCTGCTCGAGCGGCTCTATCACCCATTCTTCCGCACCAGCGAGCGGGTGTTCTTCATGACCGCGCGCTCGGCCGAGCTGACCAAGTACGCGGCCAACGCTTACCTCGCGACCCGCATCTCGTTCATCAACGACATCGCCAACCTCTGCGACGCGGTCGGTGCCGACGTCGAGGAGGTCCGCCGCGGGATGGGCTCCGACGTCCGGATCGGCAACAAGTTCTTGTTCCCCGGGGTCGGCTACGGCGGCTCGTGCTTCCC
>CBFGLP010000638.1:0-3006 GCA_965649595.1 uncultured Myxococcales bacterium
CTGACCGAGGAGGCCTTCCACCTGTTCGTGGGCGAGACCGGCATGGCTCGCATCATTCGCCGCGCCGCGCAGCTCGAGCGCGCGGACAAGGACGGCGACGTGCGTCGGCAGGGCGGCATCGACATCCCGACCGTGCAGCGCACCATCAATTACTGGTTCTCGTATTGCCTCGATCTGTTCGGCGGCGAGATCTCCAACAACGCCGCGTCGTACTTCGCCGCGGGCCTCAAGGGTCGCTTCAAGGAGGAGGAGCGCTACGCCGACCACCTCGCTATCGAGGGCATGTACGAGCTCCCGGTGGTCGAGAATGGCCGCCTGACGACCCGCCAGATCCCCTTGCGCACCGCGATGAACGAGGTGCTCCGCGACGAGTACGTCAAAGACTGCGAGCGGGCGCTCCGCAAGTGGAACAAGATCCTCGAGGACGAGGGCAGCGCATATCGGCTGACCCTGCCGAATCGCCGCTTCCATCGTCACCAGGGCATCTACGCCGGGCACTGGTTCGATCCCGAGGGCAACCCGATCAGCAAGGAGCAGTTCGAGGCCAACGCGCCCAGCTGGCTGCTCCACGCCGATGACGAGCGCTACCTCGCCAGCATCATGAAGCCGGTCCGCGAGCCTGGGAAGTTCGCCAATTGGATCGCCCCGCCCGCGCACGGGCTCAAGGGCAAGTCGATCGACTTCGAGTACGTCAGGAACTTCGACTGAGTCGACCCGATCGAGCATTCGCTCGATCGTGATCGGGAGGACGCCGATGATGCACATAACTTCGGTCATGCTCGCATTCCCCCAACCGCGCGCGGTCGACCTGTGGGCGTTCTGGCTGCTCGCCGGGCTCTGGGCGGTCATCCTCGGGACCACCTGGCTGCTGTTCCGCTGGCTCCGCCGCGGCAGCGACGAAGGTCACCGAGGCCTCTGAGGAGGAGGCTCCCGCGGGAGCCTCCTCTTCGCATTTCTACGAGCTCCCATTTGTAAGAATCCGGGTCGTCCGACCCGCTTAGCCCTGAGGATCAATTCGATGTTGGCTGAAACCAAAGCACCGCCGCTCCCCGAGGCGCTGGCGATCGCACCGACGATCGGCTGGCTCACCTTCGCCGGTCTGCTCTGCCTGCTCGCCGTGATCCTGGTCGATCGCGAGCGCTGGCGGCGATTCTGGCTGCGAACCGAGGACCCGCGCGCGATCGCGGCGTTCCGGATCGCGTTCGCCAGCGTGTTGTTGCTCAACATCAACAACATGTGGGCGCACTTCGAGTTCCTGTTCACGGACGAGGGTGTGTTCATGACCGACTCGGCCCGCCAGTACTTGGCGGGCGGGCAGTTCAAGGGCTATGGCGAGGGCATCGGCGACGAGCCGACCGGGTTCTTCGATTTCGCCGCGGTCCTGACCTGGCTGAAGGGTCCGCGTTATTCGCTGCTCTATTGGTGGGATTCCCCGACGGCGTTCTGGATTCAGCTGACGATCTTCGAGATCGCTACGATCTCGTTCCTGCTCGGCTTTCGCACGCGGCTGGCCGGCTTCATCAGTCTGGCGCTCACGCTCGGGTTCATGAACCGCAGCCCGCTCTACCAGAGCGGCGCGGACGTGGTCTTTCGGGTGTTCTTCGTCTATCTCGTCTGCGCCCGCAGCGGCTACGCCTACAGCATCGACAATTGGCTGCGCTGCCGAAAGCTGCGCAAGCAGGGCCTGCTGAGCGAGCGCGAGGGGCCCGGCAAGGGAGCCGGACTCGCACCGAGCGAAGCGCACCCGCGCGGGCTCGAGGCGATCTATCGCCGGATCCCCGCGTGGCCGCGCATGCTGATGGTGCTGCAGCTCGCGGTCGTCTACTTCTGGACCGGCTGCGCCAAGACCGGCGACGTGTGGTGGCGCGGCGACTCGCTCTACTTCGCGCTCAACCTCGACCACTTCTCGCGGGTGCCCACGCAGTACCTCGGCTACGTGTTCGGCACCAACGTGTTTCGGCTGATGACCTGGACGGTCCACTACTGGCAGATCGGCTTTCCGCTGATGGTGCTGGGCCTGATCGTCCGCTGGGCGCGACGCGAGGGGCTCGAGCCGCCGAGCGGCTGGCGTCGCTGGGTGCTGCGCGGCGCGTGGACGCTGCTCGGCTTGGTCGCGCTGGCGATCATCTGGGTCGGCCTGCCGGTCCACGTGCCCAAGCAGAGCCCGGTGTCGGTAGCGACGATCCAGTGGCTCACCGCGGCGACCTGGCTCGCGCTGATGGCCCTGATCGGCTGGGCCTGGTGGCGCCTGCGTGAGCGGCCCTTCCAGCTGAGCTTCGGCAAGCGCAGGCGCTTCACCTATGAGCTGAACCTCGAGCGTTTCTTCGCGCTCGTGTTCGGCCGCCGGTTTTGGCTCGCGCTCGGGGTGATCTTCCACCTGCACATCTTCGTGCTGATGAACATCGGCATGTTCGCGCCGGTGATGATCGTCAGCTACCTGATCGCGCTCAACGGGACCGAGATCGCCGTGATCCTGCGGCACGTCGGCAAGGCGCTGGATCGGCTCGGCGTCCCCTTCATCCCGGCCTGGGTCGTGCGCGGCGAGCCGATCACCCCGACCGAGGATCCCTCGCTCGAATCGAAGCGCCTCCACCACGACGACCGGAAGATCCCGACCAGCGCGCTGGTGGGCGCGTTCGCGTTCGCGATCGCGGCCCTGCTTGCAAAGGTCCAGGGCTTCGATGGGTGGTGGTGGCTGCTGATCGTCGCGATCGCCTCACCGATGCTGGTAGCGATCGTCGCGCGCATCCGCGTGCGAGAGCCCGGCCGGGCGCCCGAGCCCTGGGCCTACGGCTGGTTCGGCCGCACGCTGGTGCTGACCGGCCTGTGCGTGCACATCAGCGCGGTCGCGATCTGGGCGATCCCCGACAAGGACTGCACGACCAGCTTCCGTCAGCCGGCCAAGCAGATCGCCGGCAAGTGGCTGCACGTGACCGAGACCTACCAGAGCTGGAACATGTTCGCGCCGAACCCCTCGCGCTCGAACGTGTTCATGAAGGTCTACGT
>CBFGLP010000639.1:0-4751 GCA_965649595.1 uncultured Myxococcales bacterium
CCCACCTCGACGCGCAGCTAATCGCGCTCGAGGTGGGCCTGCGCCTCGTCGACGTTGTCGGGCTGCAGCAGCTGGCGGATGCGGATGCCCGAGTAGCTGGCCTCGTGCACGACGAAGTCGGGATCGGCCGCCCACGCGAAGTCGTGGACCATGCTCGCGCGGTAGAGCAGGCGCTTGCGCTCGGTCGCGCCGGGCTGGTCGGGCTCGAGCGCCTGGTCCTCGACCAGGATCCCCGACGCGGCGACGATCATCTCGGCCGGCACGTCGAGCCGGACCTCGTAGTTGCCGAAGTCGGCGTAGAACTCGGAGTTGAGCGTGAAGGTGTGCGCCTGCCAGCCCCCCGCCTCCTCGAGCACGCCGATCTTGGGGAACCACTGCCCGGCCATGTGGAAGTCGTCGTAGTAGCCGGTCCGCGCGAACACCTGCGGGAGCCGAGTGAGGAACTCGATCTCGAGCACGATCGCCTCGCCGGGACCGACCGGCTCGGGCAGCTGCACGGTCATCGTCGTCGGGTCCGCGTCCTCGCTGAACGAGAGCGGCGTGCCCGAGTCGGGCGCGGGCGCCTCGAAGCTCAGCGTCGGGGGCTCGTCGTGCGAGCGGGCCAGCTGATGGACCCGCTCGACATGGATGAAGCCCCAGCGATCGCGATCGAAGTGTTGGCCCCGGTGGTCTCCGCGAGCGCCGAGCATCCAGGCCGTGTCCTCGGCCCGAAACCCGTTCATGTAGAGGTGGAAGGGCAGGCGGTCGACGCTGCGCTGGGTCCGGTTGCGCCACGAGAGCCGCAGCGTGCCCGCGATCTCGTAGCGCTCGGCGTCGAGCCGCGCGTCGATCCAGTAGTCGGCGACGCGGGCGTGATCGGGCACGACCCCACGCACGCTGGCCGGACGCAAGGGATCGTCGGGCTCGGCGACAGGATCGAAGGGCGGGAGCTCCGGCGGCTCGTCGCACGCTGCCAGTGCGAGCGTCATCCAGGCCATCGCGGCCCAGGCGAGGCCCCCAGGCGGGGCACGGCGACGAGCTTCGCGATCTCGGTCTCGCTTCGACGCTGCGCCCGGTCCCGGCATGAACGTGGCATCCGTACACCGTGCTCTGCCGGGCTGCAATCGATGCCATGAGGGGCGGACCGGCACCCCTGCGCGCAGTCGGTGTCGCGCTCTACACTGCCGACGATGAGCGCATCGTCGCCGACTCGCGAAACCCACCGACTCCTGGCCGAGCTCGACGTCGACGAGGCCACGATGGGCGCGTGGGCCGAGCAGCTCGGCGCCCGCCTGCGCAGCGGTGATGTCGTCTTGCTCGAAGGCGGCATGGGAGCGGGGAAGACCACGCTGACGCGAGCGCTCGCCCGAGGGATCGGTGTCGAGCGACCCGAGCGAGTGTCGAGCCCGACCTACACGATCTGCATGGTCCACCGCGGCCCGATCACCTTGGTCCACATCGATCTCTTTCGGCTCGGCGAGCTCGCGGGGACACCTGAACAGAGCCCTGCACAAGCGCCCGCCGGGTCGCCCAGCCAGGGAGATCGCCCCCGGCCGGTCCGCTCCGCGGCGTTCGAATCCCTCGGCCTCGAGCACGACGAGCTACCCGGTCCGGGCCAAATGTTGGTCGTCGAGTGGGCCAATTTGTGGGCCGACCCCCCGCCCGAACACCTTCTGATCGTCCTCGAGCGGCCCGTCGATAGTGAGCATTCGCGTCGAATTCGAGTGCTCGCGGCGGGTCGCCGCTGGACCTCTAGCGACCTGCCAGATCTGCCGAAAACGACCTAATTTCGTGCATTTGCGCCGCTTCGGCAGGGCCGCCGAGTGGCGGGGAGATCGAGCTCGGGGATCGGTAGATCTGCTCTGAGGCGCCCTCAGGAGCCCTCGGGAGCCCGAATTTGCCTTTGCATGCTGACACCGTCCCGTTTATGGTGCCTCGCAGGTCGTGGCGGTGGAGGGCTCAGACGGGCCCCAAGCCGCCGAATTCCCTTCATCAGCCCCACCAGGGCTGAATGTTCTCACTCGCAAACGCGCAAGAAACGCATACGAGAGGTCCCGCCATGGCAGCCAACAAGCCCAAGGAAATCGTCGTCGTCGGCTCGAAGATCAAGGAAGTCATCCGCGAGGCTGGCCTCCGCAGTGACGGTGAGCTGGTGTCGGCGGTGTCCGAGAAGGTCCACGAGATGCTCCAGGCCGCGGTCCATCGCTGCACCTCGAACGGCCGCAGCACCGTGCGCCCGCACGATCTGTGAGCCTGAGAGGACGGAGGATCCGGCCCTCGACGCGCGAGCCCCTTGGGGCCCGCGCGTTCTTTTTTGGGTGAGCCCGGCGGCCTTCGGCCGTCCTCTCGACCTCTCCCGGGGCTGGCCGAGGCATTTCCAATCGTCCTTGGCCGAATCAGTCATCCTGTCCGTCCGAGCATGAGCCCAAGCGATTCGAAGTTCGATCGTGCGCGCTTTTACGCGACCGTGCCGCGTGGCGCCGAAGACCTGCTGGTTGCCGAGCTGCGAGCCCTGGGGCTCGAAGGCAAGCCTGGGACGGGCGGTGTCGAGTTCAGCGGCAGCCTGACGGACGCGCTGCGCGTCGCCTTGTGGAGTCGCACTGCGAGCCGGCTCTTGCTCGAGCTCGGCGAGCTCGCCGCGGCGGATGGAGATCAGCTCTATGCCTCGGTACGCCAAATCGATTGGACCGATCATTTGGCCGAAGGCGCCACTTTGGCGGTGCGTACGGCCAAAGGCGGGGTGACCAACGAGGCGGAAGCGAGCGAGCCCGGCAAGCGGCCGCTCTATGGCCACTTTGCCGCGCTGCGGGTCAAGGACGCGATCGTCGATCAGCTGCGCGAGCGTTGGGGCAGTCGACCCGACGTCGACACCGAGCAGCCGGACCTGCTGCTGCGCCTTCACCAGCGCGGTGACCGAGCCCGGTTGAGCGTCGATCTCAGCGGCGATGGCCTGCATCGACGGGGCTATCGCGTGGCGCAAGGCGCAGCGCCGCTGCGAGAGAACCTGGCCGCGGCCGTGCTGCTGCGCGCGGGCTGGCCTGCGCTCGTGCAGCCGAGCGACGCCGATGCTCGCTGGCCGGCGATGCTCGATCCTTTTTGTGGCGCGGCGACCTTGCTAATCGAGGCTGCTTGGATCGCCGCCGACGTTGCGCCGGGGCTGAGCCGCACGCGCTGGGGCTTCGACCGCTGGCCGCAGCTCGACCGCGCGCTGTGGTCGAGCCTGCTCGACGAGGCTCGGTCCCGTCGTGACGCGGGCCTGGCCCGCCTGCGCCAGCGCGGCTGCGTACCTTTGTGGGGCTACGACAGCGACCCGCGGACGATCCGGGCCGCGATCGCGTGTATCGAGGCGGCCGGGCTGCAGGGCATCGTGCACGTCGAGCGGCGCGAGCTGGCCGAGATTCAGCCGCCAAAGTCGGTCGGCACCGGACCAGTGCCGGGCTTGATTGTCACGAATCCACCTTGGGGCGAGCGCCTCGGGGTTCGGCGCGAGCTCGAGCGCGTGTATGCGCAACTGGGCGAATTGTTGCGCGAGCGCTTTTCCGGCTGGGAGGTCGCGGTCTTGGCCGGCGATCCGGGCCTCGGGCGCTTCTTGGGCGTGACTGCCCATCACCGCAACGTGCTGCACGACGGACCGATCGCCTGCCAGGTGCTGCGCCTGCGCGTCCCGGCTGCTGGTGAGGCTCCCGAGCCAGCTCGACCGAGCAAGCCCCGCTCCGAGGGCGCCTCGGCGTTCTCGAATCGGCTCGCAAAGAACCGCAAGCGCTTGCGTCCCTCGCTCGAGCGCGAGGGGATCGAGTGTTATCGGATCTACGATGCCGACATCCCCGAATACAACCTCGCCGTCGACATCTACCGAGACGTCGATTCGGGCCTGGTCCACGCGCACGCGCAGGAGTACGCGCCGCCGCGCACGATCGACCCCGAGAAGGCCCGCGTGCGCCTACGCGAGGCGCTCGCCGTGCTCCGCGAGGATCTCGAGCTTCCGCGCGAGCGGGTGCATCTCAAGCGGCGTGAGCGGCAGCGCGGGGCAGCGCAATATCAAAAGCTCGATCAACAGGGGCACGAAATTGCGGTCCGCGAGGGGCCAGCTCGGTTTTGGGTGAACCTCGACGATTACCTCGACACCGGGCTGTTCCTCGATCATCGACCGCTGCGGGCCAAGATCGCCGAATGGACCGCCGGCAAGCGCCTGCTGAACCTGTTTTGTTATACCGCGACCGCGTCGGTCCACGCCGCGCTCGGCGGGGCGCGGAGCACGACCAGCGTCGATCTCTCCCGCACCTACCTCGATTGGGCGCAGCGCAATTTCCAATTGAATCACCTGGTGGTCGCAACCGGGGATCAAGGGGGGCGCAATCGCTTGATCCGTGCCGACGTGATGGCGTGGCTGCGCAGGCCCGAGCGCGAGCGCTGGGACGTGATCTTCTGCGATCCGCCCAGCTTCTCGGTGTCGAAGAAGATGCAGCGCGAGCTCGACGTCCAGCGCGACCACCCAGAATTGATCGCTCGCTGCATGGACCGGCTCGCGCTCGGCGGGCTGCTGATCTTTTCTACGAACCTGCGCACGTTCGAGCTGGACGCGGCGGCGGTCGCCGGGCTCCAAATCGAGGATTGGACCAAGCCCAGCACCCCCTTGGACTTCAAGGGGAGCGGGGCGATCCATCGCTGCTTCTTGATTCGGCGCTGAGCTAAACATGGTCAGATTGAGGCGAGCTCAATCTGACCATGTTTAGCTGCTGGTTTTGATGGAGGGACCGTGGCCGGCCCCTCCC
>CBFGLP010000640.1:0-5381 GCA_965649595.1 uncultured Myxococcales bacterium
CGGTAGCGGCCCTTCCGCCTTTCTTCAGGCCCGCTTTGCGGGCCTTTTTGTTGGCCTCACCTGCTTGGCGGGCGTGCCTCGACTTCGGAGGACGAGGCTCCGATGAGGCAGAGGAGACTCGGGAGAGGTTCCTTGGGGAAAGCCCCGGTCAGCGCCAGCGTTCGCGCTGGTTGGCGCGCTCGAGCAGCATCGCACCGAGCACCATCGCCGCGACCGCCATGACGCCGAGCGGCAGGCCGATCAGCGGCAGCAGCCAGCGGGCCAAGCCGGTGTCGCCGAGCAAGACCCCGAGGGTCAGCAACGCCGACAGAGCCAGCAGCGCGGCGCCGATCGCCAGCATCGCGTTCGTCCGCAGCTCTTCGACGGAGAGCAGCTCGAGCTTGCGGTACCAGGCCATCCGAGCCAGCCGTTCGCGCTGACGCTCGAGCATCCAGGTGGCGATGCCGAGCGACGCGAACAGCAGCACGAGCAGGATCAGGCTGGGCAGGTCCATCAGGTCGCGTCCGGATCTGCGGGGGGGGCAGGGGAGTCGGCTTCGTCCTCGGCCTCCTCGTCCTCGCTACGTTGGTCAGTGCGGAAGTAGATCAACGCCGTCGGCATGCCGGCAGCCGGTGGTCCGCCGTGGGTGGCGTCGACGATCTTCTGGCCGATGCCCTCGGGCTTGCGCGCGGGGATCTTGGCGTACTCGCGCGTGCCTACGACCGCGCGCATGAACTCGGTCCACATCGGGACCGCGGTCGTGTAGCTGGCGTCGAGATCACCGAGCGAACGCTCGTTGCGATCATCGAAGCCCATCCACGCCGCGGTCGCCTCGCGCGAGGTGTAGCCGACGAACCAGGTGTCGGTCGTGAGATCGTCCCAGCGACCCTCGCGACGGTAGCGACCCGAGGCGGTGCCGCTCTTGCCCGCGACCGGGGCCTCGAGCCGGCTCGCCTTCGTCGAGGTCCCCGCCGTCACGACCTCGCGCATCAGTCGGCTGATCAAGAAGTTGGTGCGCGGGTCGACGATCTGGTTGGGCGGGTGCTTGGCCAGCGCGGCCATGCGATCGAGCCGGCCAGCCACGTCGACGGCGGGATCGAGCGGGTGACGGTGATCCAGGCGCAGCTGACCGCGCTTGTCGATCACCCGGCGGATGTACACGGGCTCGCGCAGCGAGCCCTCGCGGGCAAACACCCCGAATGCACGGGTCAGCTCGTCGATGTGCACGCACGAGGCTCCGAGCGAGAGCCCCTTGTCGGCGATCAGCTCGCTAGTAAAACCGAGCCGGCGGGCGAAGGCGATCACCGGCTCGATGCCGACGGCCAAGAACAGCCGGATCGAGGGCGTGTTGAGCGACTTGATGAAGGCCGTGCGGAGCAGGACCTTGCCGTCGAGCGTCTTGTCGATGTTGCGAGGGTTCCACTCCTCGCCTGGCTCCGGCTCCCAAGGCTTGGCCTCGAGCACCGAGTCCATCTGCCAGCCCTTGTCGAGGGCGAGCGCGTAGTAGAACGCCTTGAACACCGAGCCTGGCTGTCGGCAGGCCTTGGTCGTGCGATCGAACTGCGAGCGATCATAGTCGCGGCCGCCCGCCATCGCGCGGACGTAGCCGGTCCGGTGATCGAAGGTGTAGAGGGCAGCTTCGACCTGCGGCGTCTGGCCGAGCTCGAGCAGCCGCTTGTCGGTCTCGACCAGCTCGCCCGTGCTGTCTTTCTTCTCCTCGAAGACGGGCTGGCCCTCGGCGAGGCGCGGCCGGACCCAGATCACGTCGCCGACCTCGAGCACGTCCTCGAGCGAGCTGATCACGAGGTCGTTGGTGCCGCTGCGGGCGTCGTAGGGGGCGGCCCAGTCGTTGGAGCGCAGCGGCAGCACGGCCTCGACCGCGCCGAGGTCGACGCTCGCCTTGGACCGCTCGACGTCGGTGACCAAGCCCAGCAACCAGCGCTCGGGCGGCGCTGAGAAGGGATCGGGCCCGTACTCGGCGCTCATGCGCTCGTGCAGGCGCTCGCGCGCTTCGGGCTGGGGCAGGTGCGCTTCGGGCCCGCGCCAGCCCTGCCGACGATCCAGCTTGCGGACCGCACGGTCGACCTCGTGATCGGCGGCCGCCTGGGTCGGCAGCTCGACCGTGCTCTCGATGACCAGGCCCGCGGTCAGCATCGCGTCTTCACCGAGCGTCTCGGTCACGACCTGCCGCGCCTGCTCGGCCGCGAAGGGGGCCCGCCAGCGGAATGGGTCGCGCAGCTCGGCGAGCAGGATCGGCTCGTTGGAAGCGGCCTCGGCCTCGGCCGGCTCGAGGTAGCCGGCCTCGACCATGTCGCGCAGCACCGTGTTGCGCCGACGGATCGCGGCCTCGGGGTTGACGACCGGCGACCAGCGGCTGGGCGCCTGCGCGAGCCCGGCGATCAACGCCGACTCGGCGAGGGTCAGCTCGTCGAGCGACTTGTCGAAGTAGCGGCTCGCGGCCGCTCGCACGCCGTAGGCCCCGTGACCCAAGAAGATCTTGTTCAGGTAGATCTCGAGGATCGCTGGCTTCCCCAGCCGCGACTCCATTCGGATGGCTAGGATCGCCTCGGGGATCTTTCGCTCGAGCGTGCGGGCCTGATCGTCGAGGAAGCTCTTGGCCACCTGTTGGGTGATCGTCGAGCCGCCCTGGACGACCGTGCCAGACTGTAGGTTCGCTCGCATCGCGCGAGCGAGCCCGCGCCAGTCGAGCCCGCCGTGCTGTTCGAAGCGGCGATCCTCGGCGGCGAGGAACGCCGCGATCAGCGGATCGGGGATGTCTTGGATCGGCGCGTATGAGCGGTGCTCGCGAGCGAGCTCGGCCAAGAGCGTGCCGTCGGACGCGTAGATCCGAGTGACCCCGGGCGCCTCGCTGGCGTAGGCCTCGACCGTCTCGAGCTCCGGCAGCCCGCTGGCGAAGTAGCGGTAGAGGGCGCGTCCGACCAGACCGAGGCCGATCAGGAGCGCGAAGAGCGTGACGACGAGATAGCGAAAGAGCCAGCCCAGAAGGCCGGCTCTCGCTGGGTTGGTCACCCAGACGCGTTTGGATGGGCTCGGTTCAGCCACCGCTTCCGTCGACGTTCGGATCTTCGCTGAGCTTGGCCGCGCCCTCGGCCGCCCGGTCGCTCGACTTCTTGAGGTCGTCGGCGACGGCCTGGATGTTGCTCACCCGCAGCGCCAGCTCGTCCTTGAGGATCTGATCGGGGTTGGTGCCGATCGCGAAGGTGTAGATGCCGTTGGGCACGATGACGTTGGCCTGGTCGGCCTTGACCAGCCCAACCTCGCCGCCGATGTCGGTGCGGACCAGGAAGCCGGTCGCCTCACCCGACTTGCCTTCCTCGCACTTCTTGAGCGTCTCGGGGTTGGTCGGCTCGGCGCCTTCGGCTGGCTCGGGGATCTCGTCGCAGACCGCTGCCACGTACTCGGCCAACACTGCTTGGCCCCCGTCGGGCGTGCGGATGGCGACGAAGTTGGTCGGCCCGGAGATCTTGCCGGACAGCACGTCCTTCTTGGTCACGACGAGCGCCTTGACCAGATCTGTCTGGAACTGCAGCGCGGTGTAGCCCGCAGCCAGTCGGTGGAAGGCCTGGACGGCCTCGGGGGCCATCGTCGAGAGCTGCCAGCCGAACAGCTCGCTGATGTCGATCGGCTCGCCACCGATCTCCTCGAGCGCGGCGGTGGCCTTGTCACCGTCCTTGGCGTTGAGCGCCTCTTGGACCTCGCCGATCTTGAGCGCGATCTTGGCCCGGCGCTCCTCGATCTCGGTGATCTTCTTGCTGATCGCCTCGGCCTTCGTCCGGGCCGCCTCGACGCGCGACTTGGAGTCGGTCGCCTTGTGGCCCATCCAGCCGAGGCCCACACCGACGACGATGCCGATCAGGCCAGCGAAGAGCGGCAGGCCGAAGCCGCCACGCGGCTTGATGTCGCCGCCCACGTCCTCGATGACGCCCGCGTTGGGGTCGAACGCTCCGCCACCCGAGAAGGGATCCGACGCGAAATCCTCCCGCTTGGACGGAGCTGCTGCGGGCTGAGCCGCGACGGGCTGGCTGACCTGCCCAGGCGGTGGGATGTCGACGGGCTTGCGGACCTCACCAGGGGCAGGGATATCGGCCATGGGGGGCCGACTCGGCTCGCCTGGAGGAGGAATGTCGATCGCTGCCGCACGGACCTCGCCGGGTGGCGGCACGTCGATCGCCGGCTGAGCCTCGAAGCCCGCGTCGGCTGCATCGGCAGCGGGGGGCGCCGGGGCATCATCGGGGCCTTCCCCCGAAGCAGCCTTCTTGGCAAGACGCGCCTTGAGGGCGCTGAGGTCCTTTCCTTTTTTCGGTGCGCTCAAGACCGGCTCCCTTGTACCTGTGCGGAGTGGTAACGACGCGGATCGAATGACCCGCCGATAGCGACGCGCAGGATAGAGACAAGGCCGTTCGAGTGTCAACGTCCGCGAACATCGATCACGACGATCGAGCGGCGTCTTCGCGGCCTCGCATATCGGTCGCAACGCGAGCCTTCGAGTCGAGCGCGATCTCGGCACGCTCGAATCGTCCATGCCACGCGGACACGCGGACACGCGGACACGCGGACGCGCACGACGAGGTCGCGCGATCGCGCCGTCGAACGGATCACACGGGCCGCCACATCGTCACGATGGCGGATTTGATTTGACACGAGCACGGGATCTCGGGTTTCAATCCGCCCCGATCGTGCTCGGGCGTCGAGCACTTCCGGGAGCGCTCCGGGCTCGACGGTGCGAGCGCTGGAGTGTGCGTTTAGGTGGGCTAATATCCGCCTGAATGTAGTCGGGATTGCATGTTGTACCCTGGAAGTGTTCATTTTCGGACGCTACTTTGTCTAGAAAGAAAGAATTGGTAGTTCAGTTTTGTGTTGCAAGCGGTGGCTGGCCCGGGTAAAGCTACCGCAAGTGCAGGCAGGCTCGCCCGGCTCACGCACGCGGGCTCGGTGACGCGGAGAGCAAGCCTGAGCTCCCACTAGGTTCACCCCCCACCAGGTTCACCCACAGCAACCCAGTCAGCCGCCCTGGCTGACAAACCCGAAGACTTCAGGACCCGAGGCACGACATGAAGAAGACGCTTGTACTTTCGCTGACCATGACCGGCGCGCTGGCGCTCAACCTGAGCGGCTGCAGCAAGGAGGAGCAGGGCGAGACCTCCACGGTGGGCGACGCCGACACTGCTGACGAAGCAGAGGAGAGCGACACCGCCGACACCGCCGAGGGTGAGACGACCGACTCGGGCAATGACGAAGGCGTGACCTTCATTCCGCAGGACGGCGACATCGGCAACATCTCCGAGTGCGACCCGTTCATGCAGGACTGCCCGGACGGCGAGAAGTGCGTCCCCTACGGCAGCACCGGCGGCAACTGGGACGCCAACAAGTGCGTGCCGGTA
>CBFGLP010000641.1:0-2093 GCA_965649595.1 uncultured Myxococcales bacterium
TGCCCTGCTTCCTCCCCGGCGTGCGGGCCTCGTTTGCGTGGGACGAGGCCCCGGTCAGCGTCACGTTCAACGGCTTGAGCGGCTCGACCACGCCGCTCAGCCACGCGGTGCAGGTCGGCTTGATCGCGCTGATCCGTCAGCACGTCGCGCCGGCCTTGCAGCTCGGCGGGCGCCCGGGCGGCGAGCTGCGGGCGCTGGTGTGGCGGGCCTTGGTCGCGCCCTTCTTGAGCCCCGATCACTACGCCGCCTGGCGATGGTTTCGGCGCGAGCACCTAGATGATCCGAGCCGCGCGATCGAGGCGTTCTGGCAGGTGTTCCTGCTCTTCCCCACCTACGAGGTCGCCGAGATCGCCGACGCGATCTCGATGCTGCTGGCCGCCAATCATCCGCCGAGCCGCGACGCGCTGATCGATCTGCTCGGCCAGGGCAAGGACTGGACGAGCCCTGGCGGAGCGACCAAGGCCAAGCCGAGCGACGATCCCCGGCTCTTTCATCGCGGCCTCATCGAGCTCTACCCCGAGCTCGAGGCGCTCGCGCTGTTCGAGTCGGCCGGCCGAGCCCCGATCACGCTCACGGCCCTGGCCGAGAGCGTAGCGAGCACCGGCAAGCTCTACTACATCGAAGATCAGACGCTGAGCTATCCGGGCAACGAGCGGCTGATCGTGCGGGCCAGCGCCGATGATCAGGTCGGGTTGATCCGGTTGTTCGGCGAGCTGCTGATCGACGCCAGCGACTGGATCCGCGAGCAGGAGCAGCGGCGGGCGTTCGACGCTCAGCGAGCGCTCGAGCGGCTCGAGATCGATCCGGGGGTTCGGATGATCGCCGTCGACTTCGACGCCGACGGGTTCCGCGGGCAGATGGCGATTCCGCCGTGGATCCCGGGCGACTCCGGGGTCATGAGCGTGCTGCTCTGCCATGGGCGTCGACCGATCGAGACGATCGAGCTGCACGCGGTGCTCCCGGTCCAGGTGATCGTCGACGACGAGCGGATCGAGTTCGAGCAGCAGTTCATCCGCGTCGATCGCAGCGGCAAGCGCATGGCCGAGCTGCGCTCGTTCCTCGGCCGCGTGCTCGACAGCCAGCTCTTGCCCGCGCTGGCCGAGCGCTACGCCGGTCTCGATCCCGCCAACCGCAAGCTCGCGTGGGGGTGGGTGACTCGCTGGCTGCGCAAGCAGGCCCCCCACGCAGGCGACCACCCCAACCGGCTCGGCGAGGTCGGCCGGCGCTTCGCCGAGCTGCCCGCGTTCGTCGACATCGACGGCAGCCCGCGCACGCTCGCCGAGCTGAGCGAGCGCTACCGTCAGCACAAGGTCCTCTACTACCTCGATCGCAAGCCAACCGACGACGTGCCCTTGCCCGAGCGCGTCGTGCTGCGACGAGCCGAGGATCACAGCTTGCTCGGCGAGCTGTTCCGCGAGCTGCGTGACTACGAGCCGCTGCGTGCCGAGGTGGCGGTCGGGCTTCGTCGGTTGCGCAACGCCGCACCGGCGCCGAGCCTCGACTCGATCCCCGTCGACGCCCTCGTGCGGGTCGATCTCGATCGCCACGATCTGTCCGGCGCGCTGTGGATCCCCGCCGCGTACCCCTTCGACGCCAGCGTGGTGATGGCCGCGCAGCAGCGCGTGGTCGAGGTGTTGCCCTCGTTCGTCCCCGAGCTGCCGATCGCCGGCCTGGTCATGGGCTCCCCGACCAATCGCGCGTTCAGCCAGGTCGAGCTCGAGGGCGCGCAGCGGCGCTACCTCGAGGACCGGGTCATCAACGCCTACTCGCAGGTGCTCAACCGCTACCGCTACGAGCTCGAGCACCCCGATCGCGTCGACGTGTCCGACGTCGAGCTCGCGCGGCGGCGGGCGGTGGTGATCGAGCTGCTGCGGGCGGCCATGATCGCGCTCGCGCGCAGCAAGCGGGCCGGCGGACCCGAGGATCTGGTCAAGGGCAACCTCCGTCAGCGACTCGCCGACACGCCGCTGCTGCGGCTGAGCACCGGGCGCTTGATCTCGCTGACGACGGCGCTCGAGAGCCGGCCCGTCGAGCTCGCGCACCTCGAGCTGTGGGAACCACCGCCGCCGGCACCCGAGTCGGTCGCCCGCGAC
>CBFGLP010000642.1:0-3055 GCA_965649595.1 uncultured Myxococcales bacterium
TCGCTCGCGCTCTGGTGCTCGAGCAGGAGGTAGAGAAACGCCTGACCGCCTTTGATCTCGACCGAAAAGAGCAAGTCGGTGTGGCGGTCCTCCAGGTCGGCGTCGACGAACGAGCCGGCCTCGCGGGCCATCGTCGACCAATGGATCGCATCTCGGATCGACGCCGGTAAGATGGCACGGAAGAGGTCCGCTGCGTGGTCGGGGTGCTCGAACGCAGCCTTGAAGACAGCGTCGTGTGGTTTGCTGGTCATCGCTATGCGGCTAACCGCACGGCTTAATGGCATCGTACGGGGCGAGCCGCAAGTTAAATTGTCGGATTTTTGAGCCCAGAATACCTGCTGGGTGGGACCAGGCAGATGTGCAGGGTAGCCTGAAGAATCATTCAATCGTGGCCTGGTTATCTATTTACGCACAGCGCTGGCGGGGATTTGTTTCTCGATGGCCAGATTCGCGGAATTGGCCGATGCCTGATTGGACTCGTGCGAATCTGAATTTTGGAGGCTCGGCCCATCCACCTGGCTCAGTGCTTCCCGCTCGCCACCAGCCGCTCACACTGCTTGCTCTCGAACACCTCGCGCTCCCGATGGATCCTGATGATCCCCCAACACCAAGCTCGCCGCGGTCACGGCCATCGTGACGAAGGGGTTTGTCGAGAGCGTGTCGATCTCCGAGATTCGCTTGCGGGCCCACCAGGCTGTCGCCGCAAGCGGCCCGCCTTTCCATTACCGATAGGCCCGGGATCATTCATCGTCGTTGGTGGTCCCGCCAGCAGGCAGCGGGGCCTCGATCTCGCTCAGCACGCGGCGCAGCAAGCCTTCGATCAGCAGCGCCCGCTCGCCCGCGTCGTAGCGACCGTCACGGTAACGGGCCTGGATGTCCTCGTACTTGTCGAGCGCGTCGGCGATTAGCTTCTTGTAGGGAGCGCGCCGGGCCAGCACCTCTTTTTGGTGCGACCAGAAGAACGAGATCAGCGTGGCGACGGTGAAGCCGGTGAGGATCACGCCCAGCGGCCCGCCGACCAGCCAGCGGATGCCGTAGCGGAGCGCGACCACGCCCGCGGCTCCGATCGCGACGTCGCGCACGCCCGCCTTCTTGATGCGCCCCCAGGCCATCGGCAGCAGCTCGCCCGACGCCAGCACCAACGCGACGAACTCGGGCCGCTTCGCCCCGCGACCGTAGGTGTCGCGGATGATCTGCTGCATGAACGCGTCGAAGCTCTCGTACACCTCGGCCGGATAGGCGGTGTGCGCGTCGGAGGTGCCCATGCAGCGGAGCGTATCACGGTCGTTCTCGGAGCTGACCAGGGCGCGCGCTCGAACGGTTTGACAGGCCCGGCCCAGGCAACCAGAATTTTGGTTCATGTCGACGGCTCGGCTGTCTGCGCGGTCCCTCGTTCTGGTGCTTGCCTTGCTGGTCGCCTGTCGGCCCGATCGGCCAAGCGATCCTCCCGGTGACACGCCGCCTGCGGGCGAGCAGCCGAGCAAGGATCCAGCTGGTGAGCAGGAGGGTGGGCATGAGGACCACGAGCACGCCGACATCGGCGACGCCCTGCCACCCGAGATCGACGCGGCCTCACACGAGCCACGCAAGCGCGAGGCTCAGCCGGCTCCGACCACCCGCGACGCCGCGTTGATCGCCGCAGCGCATGGCAACCCCGAGGGCGCGGCCAGCTTCTTGCGCGAGCACGTGAGCAAGAACCCCGACGATCACGAGGCCGCGTTCGCGCTCGCGCGGGCGCAGCGGCTGATCGGGCAGCGCCGCGAGGCCGAGGCCACACTGACCGAGCTGATCAAGCGCAGCAAGAAGGATGCGACCGTCCAGGCCGAGGCGCTGCGGCAGCTCGCTCGCCACGAGCGGCTGCGCGGCGACGCCAAGGCGGCTGAGCAGCACCTGCGCGAGGCGGCCAAGCTCGTGCCCGACGAGCTGCTGATCAAGGGCGAGCTGGTCCAGCTCTTGGTCCTGACCGGACGCCGCAGCGACGCCGAGACCCGAAGGCTGGTCGACGAGCTCTACGACGCGTACGGCAACAACCTCGCCGATCAGCCCGGCGAGCTGCTCGGCGCCGCTCATGCCGGGCTGGCCGAGCGCGCGTTCAAGAGCGCCAACCGAGTGCTCGGCGAGGCCGAGGCCCTGGCCCCGCCGAGCGGCGGCACGGCGCTGGCCGACGAGATCGCCCTGCTGCGCGCGAGCGTGTTCCTCGAGAAGTACAAGCCCGACGAGGCCGCCGCGACGCTCGGGCTGATCCTCGAGCGTGACCCCTGGAACCCCGAGGCGCTCGCGATGCTCGGCTACGCGATGCTCGATCAGTTCGCGCTGGCGGCTGCTTCGCGCTCGGCCGAAGAGGCGCTGCAGGTCGACGCGAGCAACCCCGACGCCCATACCGTGCTGGCCTGGGTCGCGCTGATCGAGGGTCGGCGCGACGAGGCGCGCGAGCGGGTGACCAAGCACGTGCTCCCGCAGGTCAAGAACCACGGGCCCGGCCAAGCCGTGATGGCCGCGCTCGCGCTCTACGAGCGCGACAACAAGGCCTACGAGAAGGCCCGCGACGCCGTGCTCGGGTTCAACCCGCAAGACGGGCTGTTTTTCGCCGACCTCTCCGACCTGCTCGGCTACCTGCACCTCTACCCCGAGGCCGACAAGGTCCTGGTCGACGGCATCGCGCGGCTGCCCGAAGACCCCTATGTGCAGGGCGCGTTTGGCCTCTCGCGCCTGCGCCTCGGCGACGAGCGAGCCGGCCGCGAGGCGCTCGAGAAGGCCTGGAAGAAGGACAAGTACAACGAGCGCACGCTCAACGTCCGCCAGCTCTACGCCGAGCGGATCGAGCCGCACTACACCGAGCAGGTCCATGGCGATCTGACCTTGCGGCTGCCGACCGAGCTGCAGGACCTGGTCGGGCCCGGCTACGTCGCGGCGATCGAGCGGGCTCGCAAGAGCCTCGACGCGGCCTACGGGATCAAGATGACCCCGCTGCGGATCGAGATGTACGCCGACCCCGACGAGTTCTCGATCCGCACGGTCGGCGTGCCGAGCCTCGGCGCGGTCGGGGTCTGCTTCG
>CBFGLP010000643.1:0-4368 GCA_965649595.1 uncultured Myxococcales bacterium
ACTGATCGCTAGTTGGTCCGAGCGAGGATCCCAAACCAAACGATCGGCCGGCTCGACTCGCTCAGGAGCACCCCCAGCGTCTCTGTCATCCACCCTGGCTCCGCGCAAGCAATCGAGCCGCCTCGGTGCAACGGGAGATCGTCGTTCGTGCACGAATCGAACTGCCGATCCGTGCGCCGAGCAGATGCTCGGCCTCCGAGCTCACCGACGCAGGGGGTGCTCCTGAGCGAGTCGAGCCAGCGAACGATGGTTGAGGAAAGGTCCTCGTCCACCCCGTACCGTCGGGAGCCGAGCTGCACCTCGAGCATGTGCACGCGCGCCTGCGAGCACGAGCATCGTTCGAGCCCACCCTCGGAAGGGCAACAACACCCGTCGCAGAGACATCGCAGCACGGGTTTCATGTTTCCACGTCGCACGAACCATCCTGTTGACCGTCGACCCGGTATCTCGTCAGGATCGACACATGGCAGTGATCGTCCGGTGGGCCCGTCTGATCGCGCTCGCGTTGGTCGTGCTGGTCAGCTGCGATCGCGGGATCGAGGCCAACCAAGACAACCTCACGCACTTCGCCTCGGTCGCGTCCGAGCTGCGCCGTGACGCCCGCGAGCTCGAGCTGCTCGCCAAGAAGGTCGGCTCGGTCAAGGCCAAGCTCGAGCGGCGCAAGTCCGAGGTCGCCGAGCACGTGTTCTCGGACGAGCTCAGCAAGCAACGTGATGCGTTGCTCGAGCGCTTGCAGGCTGGTCAGCCGACGCCCGCGCCCGTCGAAGGCGAGGCCGAGCCGGCGGCGAGCGAGACCCCGGCCCCCGGCGATGCGCTGGTCGGGGTCGTCGCGTTGCACGATCAGCTGTTCACGCCGCTCGACATCGCCGACGACACGCTGCAGCGCGACAACGACTACTGGTGGTGGCTGGAGGAGCTGGGGCTCGTGAGCGCCGACTCGGGCAGCTTCGGTGACGACCCCGAGCCGTCGAGCAGTGGCGAGCTCGATCGAGCGGTCGACAACTGCCGCACGCACTTCGACGCGCAGAGCCGCGCCGACGCTTGCTCGGGCCTGCTCGCCAATCACCTGACGACCAGCCACTTCGCGCTGATCAAGCGGCAGCGGCTCAGCGAGCTCGACAGCCAGATCGAGCGGCTCGAGCTGATCCAAGACGAGTTCGAGGCCGAGGCGATCGATCGGCGAGCGAGCGCCGAGAAGGTCATGGCCGCCTACGGCTCCTCGTTCGACGGGCTGATCATCTGGGGCTTCCCCGCGCTGGTTGTCGCGGTGCTGGTGATCGTGATCTTCGAGGGCCGACGGCGAAGGTCGGGAGGGGACGCAGCGCCGACCGACACGCTGGCAGTCGTCACGGTCCTGCTCTTGGTCTCGGCGATCATCATCCTCGGGCTCGGTGGCAAGATTCAGCCCGAGGCGCTCGGGACCTTGATCGGCGGGATCTCGGGCTACGTGCTGGGCAAGAGCGCGCAGGCGCTGATCGCCGAGAAGCCCAAGCCCAGCGAGACGAGCGCGACTTCACCGGCCCCGGTCACCCACACGGGGACCGAGAGGACCAAGCCCGAGGGCGAGCGGCAGACCGTGGAGATCGTACCGGGAGCGGCCGAGCCGACGCCGGTCGTGGACGATCGATCGTCGCAAGCCAAGGCGTGAGCCACAGCATCTCGACTCCGAGAACTCTCGTGATCGTTCGGCGTCCCGGGCCCGATGCCGCGACGAGCGTCCCTACCTCTATCGTGTTCGCTCCCTCTGGCCGCGCTCGCGCTCGCGGCCACTTGCTTGGCCCCGACCCGCGCCGAGGCCAACGAAGACACGATGCACGGGACCCGCGGCCGTGAAGCGATGGTCGAGCGCGAGCACGCGATCGCTATGACTTTCGATCGCGGCCACGCCACATTGGTGGTTCGCCGAACGATCCACAACAGCCTCGATCAGCATGATGAGGCGCAGTTTTGGCTGTCCGTGCCCGAGGGGGCGGTCGCCACGGGCGTTCGCACGCTCGCCTCGGTCGACGGCGAGCCGCACTGGTACGAGGGCGAGCTGCTCGAAGCAGAGCTGGCCGCAGCCCGCTATCAGGAGCTGACGGGGCTCGGCGGCTTTCATCCCAAGGACCCCGTGCTCTTGTCGTGGCGGGATCCGACCTTGCTGGCCTTGCAGGTGTTCCCGGTCGAGCCCGAGGCCGACAAGACGATCGAGTACACGCTCTCGATGCCGGCGCGGTGGGAGGCTGGACGGTGGGTGATCGAGCTTCCGCCGCTCGGGACCGCGACGCTCGCTGCGGAGCTCACGTTGAAGCAGGCCAATTCGCGCGATCAATTGCTCGTCGACGGTGGGCTCGTCACGCGTGAGCACCAGATCGAGCTCGACGACGCAGTGAGGATCGAGCTCGCACCCCGTGATCCCGAGCCGGTGACCCTCGCGCTCGCGTCCGTCGACATTGGTGCCCGGCACATGGTGGAGCTCGACGTCTCGCTCGCGGCGAAGATCAGTGAGCTGCCCAAGCGGGCGCGGATCGTCGTTGCGCTGGATCTGTCTCGTTCGCTCTCTGATCGGATGATCGAAGCCGAGCGGCAGGCCGCGCTCGCCTACCTCGAGCACTTTCGCGACCCCGCGCTCGCGGCCAAGGTCGCGGTGATCGGCTTCGATCGCGAGGTCCACGATCTCAGCGGCGGGTTCGTCGATGTCACCACCGCGATCGATACGTTGACCGATGCGAGCCTGACCCGCCGCAACGGCAGCGATCTCGCCGTGGTGCTCGAGCACGCCGGCGCGCTCTTGGCCAAGCACGCCCCCGCCGGCACGCCACGGCGGATCGTGTTGATGACCGACTTCATGACGGCGTGGCGTCTGACCCCGGAGTCGCTCGGGCCGATCGTCGATCGCAGCAAGGCGATCGTTCACCTCGCGCAAGTGGAAGACGGGAGCCCCAGCCTGTACCGGCTCGATGATCACGAGTGGGCGGGCGTGGCCGCGCGGAGCGGAGGCGTGCTCTGGGGGATGCGCGTGCCGACCTGGGTCTATCCGAGCGACGTCGACTCGTTGATCACGACGCTCGAAGAGTGGGCGCGGCCGGTTCGGATCGACGACTTCGCCGTGCAGGTCGAGGGCGCCAACCGGGGCTTCGTCGGTGAGTTCGCCGAATTCGGGTCTCCGTCTTTCTCCGAGAGCTTGGCCGAAGGCGAAGGCACGAGCGTCCTGGGGTTCTCGTCGACGGCCGCCCGAAAGCTGCGCGTGTCCGGTCGGACCTGGAACACTCCCTTCGAGCAGACCGAGGGCCTCAGCGAGGACCACGGCGATCGTTGGTCGGCGTGGGTGTTCGGCAGCGACCTGCTCTACGAGCTGAGCGAAGCCGAGATGATGGTGCTGGCCATGCGTGGGCGGGCGGTGTCGCCGGTCACCAGCTACCTGGCAATCGAGCCGGGCGTGCGACCGAGCACCGCCGGGCTCGAGCCTTGGGAGCGTGCCATGGGCAACACCGGGCTGATCGGCAAGGGCGGCGGCGGTGGATCGAGCGCGCACGTGATCACGCCGAGCTTCGATCACCACGCCTGGTTGCGCGCCGCCCTGACCGAAGCGTGGCGTCGCTGCGGCGCCGCGGGCCAACCCGCTACGATCGCCCTGGAGACCACGCTGGACGAGCTGGTCGAGGTCGACCTGCAACTGCGTGGCTCCGATGCCGCCGTCGAGCAGTGCATGCGCCAGTCGATCTGGTCGCTCGAGCTACCCGCCGAGTTCCATGGGCACTTCGAGGTCTGGTCGTTTCACCTCGGGTAGGTCTGTCGCCGCAGGCCACATCGTCTCGTGGTCGACCTGATACCTCGACCCCCATCCGCGTGCTTGCGGACTCTCCGCTCCCCGCTGTAAGGTCGGCAAATGGCCGACACCGTTCGCTGCGGACTGATCCAGTGCTCGAACCCGATCAACGACGAGAGCCGCCCCGTCGCCGAGATCTGCGAGGCGATGGTTCAAAAGCACCTGCCGCTGATCGACCAGGCCGGCGAGCGGGGCGTGCAGATCCTGTGCTTGCAGGAGATGTTCAACGGCCCCTACTTCTGCCCGAGCCAGGATCCGCGCTGGTACGAGTCGGCCGAGCCGATCCCCGGGCCGACCACCGAGCGCTTGGCCGCCTACGCCAAGAAGCACTCGATGGTCATCATCGTGCCGATCTATGAGAAGGCGATGCGCGGCGTGTACTACAACACCGCCGCCGTGATCGATGCCGATGGCACGTACCTGGGGAAGTACCGCAAGCAGCACATTCCGCAGGTCGCGGGCTTCTGGGAGAAGTTCTTCTTCAAGCCCGGCAACGGCGGCTACCCGGTGTTCCAGACCCGCTACGCCAAGGTCGGGGTCTACATCTGCTACGACCGCCA
>CBFGLP010000644.1:0-6591 GCA_965649595.1 uncultured Myxococcales bacterium
CCTCGGTTGCACGATGCGGCATCCGGTCGAGGGGGCGCGATGAATTGGCAACGAGCTCGAGTTACTGCGGATGGGACTCATCACGTGATAGCTGGCGAGCCAGCGTATCCGGTCCGCTTCGACGCGGTCGGAAAGTATCACGCGCCCGGGCTCGCCCCGGTCCGGCTCGGGGACCGTGCGTGGCACATCGATGTCGAAGGTCGGCCGGCCTACGACGCTCGTTTCAGGCAGACGTTCGGGTTCTACGACGAGCGCGCGGCGGTCGACGATGGTGACGCGTGGTTTCACATCGATACGCGGGGACGCACGCTCGCTGGGCGCTACGCCTGGTGCGGTAATTTCCAGTGTGGCCGGGCGCCGGTGCGAGACGTCCAGGGCAGCTATTTTCACGTGGATCGGGACGGCCGCCCGATCTATTCCGAGCGCTGGCGCTACGCGGGCGATTATCGCGACGACGTCGCAGTCGTTCAGGCCGCGGATGGGCGACATACCCACATCGACGCTACAGGCCGGTTGCTGCATGGGCGTTGGTTCCTCGACTTGGATGTGTTCCACAAGGGGCACGCGCGCGCACGTGACTACAATGGGTGGGTGCACGTAAATTTGAGCGGTGAGCCGATCTATGCCCGCCGTTTCGCCGCGGTCGAGCCATTCTACAATGGCCAGGCGCGCGTCGAGCTTGCCGATGGAGCGCTCGAGGTCATCGACGAGTCAGCGCGTACGATGGTTCGTTTGCGTGAGCCGCGGGATGACACGTTCATGCAGCTATCCAGCGATCTGGTCGGCTATTGGCGAACCGAGACAATTGCCAGCGCCGTCGAGCTCGGTGTGTTCGAGCAACTCCCTGGGAAGCTCGAACGAGTCGTCAGCGCCTGCAGTTTGTCCGAGGATCGCGCGCTGCGATTGTTGCGAGCACTCGCCGAGCTGCGGCTGGTCGAGCTGCACGCGGGCAGTTGGCGGCCTACGACCCGTGGCGAGCTACTCAGCCGGGACCACTCGCACTCGCTCGCCGACGCGGCGCTCGAGTTCGCGGCGCTCGCAGCAGCGTGGCGGGGGCTGGTCCCTGCCTTGCAAGTGAGGCCGAGCTGGAAGCCAGCGAGGGTATTCGAGCAGCTCGCCCTCGCACCCGAGCGTCGGCGCCAGACCCACGCGATGCTCAGCAGCTATGCAACCCACGATTACACCGAAGTCCCACGGCTGCTCGGGTTACACGGACGTGAGCGGGTGATCGACGCTGGCGGTGGGACCGGAGCCTTGGCGTCCGCGCTCCTCGCAGCGCATCCCAACCTCGAAGTGCTGCTCCTCGAGCGGCCTGAAGTGCTGTCGCTGCGGGATCCTTCGCTGAGCGTCACGCCGGTCGCGGGGGACTTGTTCGAGGACTGGGATGTCGACGCTGATTTGGTGATCCTCGCCCGCGTTCTACACGATTGGGATGACGAGCCAGCGCAGCAGATCCTTCGCCGAGCTCGAGCGGCGTTGCGGCCGGGTGGCTGCTTGGCGATCATCGACATGGTGCTCGGCGACCCGGAGCCTGGAGGAGGGTTGTGCGACCTGCACTTGTTGGTGGTCAATGGCGGCCGTGAGCGGACCGAGGAGCAGTGGAAGGTGCTATTGCGGGCGTCCGGGCTCATGCTCGAGGATGTGTTGCCGCTGGCTTCTGTCCCACCCCGCTTGCTCCTAGCGAGGCCGATCGACGGATGAGCGAGGGGCTCGAGCGAACGCTGGCCTTGCTCGACGTGCTCCCTAACGAGCGTGCGTGCGCCTTGCTCCTGCGCCACGCGGAGCGGCCCGACCTGCCACCCGAGCTGCTCGGCAGCGAAGCTGCGCTCACATTGCAGGGGCGAGCAGACGCATGTCGCCTCGGCGAGGTGCTCGTGGGTCGGCTGGCATCACTGGCGACGAGCCCCACGCTTCGCTGTCGACAGACCGCTGACGAGATCGCACGGGGTAGTCGCAGGACGCTCACGATCGCCGACGACTTCCAGCTCGGTGGCCCAGGCGTATTCGTGATCGACGAGGAGCGGGCAGCCGCGCTCTGGCACGATTGGGGGCATGAGCAAGTGTTCGAGCACCTGCTCCATGGTCGCGGAACGGCGCCTGGGCTAGCCGATCCAGCGCTCGCCTGTGAGCGCTTGGTTGCCCACCTCGACGCCACGCTCGATCGTGTGGGGGGTGTGCACGTGTTCGTTACCCACGATTCGGTGCTCGGTCCGGTGCTGGCGCGTCGACTCGACCCAGCTTGGGGTCGCCCAGACTACCTCGATGCGCTCGCGGTCTGGCGGGATGACGACGGCCTCGTGCTCCACCACCGGCGATAGCAGTCCGCTCGCGAATCGACCCTGCCTGCGAGCCGCTTCGAGCCGATCGTTTCGCCTGTGAGCGACACAGTGACGGGCCGCCATGCCCGCCCAGCCTCCCTTGCCTTCTTGGCCCGGCCACTCTCCTGGTCCCACCACCTCGCAGCCCGGTAGGCCACCCCCGCCCACGCTCACCATCGCCGACGTCGAGAACGCTGTCGGTTCGAGGCTCGTCCTGGTCGAGCTCGGTCTCGCGCCGCCTCTGCTGGTCAGTGGTCGCTATCGCCTGATCAAGCTGCTCGGTCGCGGTGCGCGTGGTGTGGTCTGTCGCGCCGAGGACCTCCACCTCCACCGCGAGGTCGCGCTCAAGCTCTACTCTGCGATCGAGCAGGGGCCCGCGGCGCAGGAGGTCGCGCTCGAAGCCCAAGCGCTCGCACGGCTGCGCCATCCCAACGTGATCGGTGTCTATGATTTTGGAGACACCTCGCTTCGCCTCGAGCAGGCCGGCGCTCCTTCGCTGACCGTACCTTGCTTCTTCATGAGCATGGAGCACGTCCGCGGCGAGAGCATGCGTCGCTGGCTCGCGCGCGGCGGTCACGAGCGCGATCGGGTGCTGGCCGTGTTTCGGCAGGCGGGCGAGGGCCTGGCCCACGCGCACGAGGCCGGCGTGGTCCATCGCGACTTCAAGCCCGAGAACGTGATGATCGCCGAGGACGGCCGCGTGCTGGTCGTCGACTTCGGGCTCGCGCGGCATCGCTCGGGCACACAGGTTGACGGGCCGCCGAGCAACAGCCGCGCGTTGGTGCTCTGGCAGCCCTTCGTGGTCGCAGGCACACCCGAGTACATGGCCCCGGAGGCGCGGCTCGGCAGGGCCGACGCGCGCAGCGATCAGTACAGCTTCGCGGTGTCGTTGCACGAGGCGCTGATCGGCTCGCTGCCGCCGACTACGGCGACCGGGATCGCTCACGTCGACGTCGAGCGCTTTCCCGCTGGAATCGGCCGCTTGCTCGGCCGCGCGCTCGCGCTGGACGTCGCCCATCGCTATCCGAACATGCGCGAGCTGTTGCACGAGCTGCCGCGGCAGTGGGCGGAGCAGTGGCGATGGACGACGCTGGACGACGAGGTCGCGCCACGCAAGCGGCGGCCCTGGTTGTTGCTCGCCGGTGGGGGCGGCGCGTTGATCGCGGGACTGTCCTTGTCCTGGGTGCTGTTGAACATGGGCGCCGAGGAGGGGCCGGCGCAGGCTGCCAGCGGCGCAGCACCTCGAGCGCTCGCAAACCAGGCGACCGACCAGTGCATTGGCGAGGAGCTAGTCGGGCGCTGGAAGATTCGCTCGAACACGCTATGGGATTACAAGCTTCGCTCGATTCAGATGCGCTGGTATGATCTCGATATCGTCCTCGGTGAGGACTGTCGCTTGATCGGTCACCTCATCAAGCATTTCTCGAGCACGCAGAATACCAGCGCCGAGGCGCCGCTGGCGGTTCGGGGGCTGGAGCGCGGACGCTTCGAGGTCGAGGGGTCCTGGATCCTCGATCATGGCGGACCAGAGAATTATGTATTCGTGTTCGAGATCGCTGGTGATCGATTGCGCGGTGATTTCGAGCACCGCCTCGAAGACGGCAGGTTCGCGGTGCTGGGCTCCCTCGACGGCACCCGCGGTTCACGGACGCCGACCGCCGAAGTGGATCGACGAGCGCTCCCCTGTCGCTCGCAGTGCAGGCTCGTCTGTGCAGGAGACTTGGCCACGCGGGCTTGTCTGCTCGAACAATGCGCGGACGAGCAGAGCGACATCGAGGACTGTCGCGCGCCTGGGGGGGACGCCGCGACTCCCAAGACGGCGCAATCAACCATGGTCGAGTGGCAGCAGGGGGCGTTCGAGCCTGCTCGGAGCGGGCCTGCTTGTGAGGGGGTGCGCGAGGTGGTGGCTGGCAACTGGACGATGTGGGAGCGCGTCGACCATCGGACTCTGCGGCGCTGGTCGGTGAAGCTGCGCGCGGGATCAGCCTGCAGCTTGATCGGGACCGCGAGCGAGACGAGCACGGGCCGCCGCCACGACGTCCGCGTCTCGTTCAACGAGCAGGGCCGGTGGGTCGTCTACGATCCGAGCGACCCGAGCTTCGCCTGGGCGCTCGTGGGGTGGGACTTCGCGTTCGGTGAGGGGGTCGGGCCGAGCAAGCTCAGCGGCCAGAAGACCCTGCCATGAACAGGCCCTAGAACAATGTTGTCGACGGTCTCCAGGGTCTAGCTCGCGACCCTGAGCCGTTTCGCCTGCCTTCCCGAACTAGCCCTCCGAGGACGCCATGACCACCACCAACCATGTCCACCCGCTCGCCGACGTCGCCCAGCAACAGTGGCCCAAGCTCAAGCGCTTCTTCAAGTCGAAGGTGCCCGAGCCCGACTGCTACGACCTCACGCAGGACACCTTGCTCGCGTTCATGCGCAGCGACCCGGCCAAGGTCGCTCGGCCGAAGTCGTACCTGTGGGGCATCGCTCGCAAGCGGCTGCTGGCCTACTGCGACCGCAAGCGGCCGACCGAGAAGTTCGAGAGCACGCGCATGTCGATCGCCGAGCTCGGCGGGAGCTTGAGCAGCCAGCTCGATCGACGGCGCCGGCTGGTCGGCGCGCTGATCCGCCTGCCCCTCGATCAACAGCTCGCGTTCGAGCTGCGCTTTGGCGAGGAGCTGTCCTTGCAGGAGGTCGCCGACGCAATGGAGGTCAGCTTGGCCACGGTCAAGCGCTACCTGCAAGCCGCGACCAACTCGCTGCGCGATATCTTGGCTCGGCCTGAATATGCGCACGACCGAGCGAATCAAAGCATGATCGTCGACGCCTATCGCAACGACTGATTCTTGCTAGTGAGACGAATCGAGCGTGTCGCTCGATTTACCGCCTCCGCTCGCGAGCGCCGCGTTCTCCGGCGCTCGATTGATTTCCTTCGCTCTCGCCGCCCCCCCACGCCAATGAACACTCGCGTCATCACCGTCCCTGCTGCGAAACCCCACCCGAGCTCGCGCTTCCTCAGTCGCATGGTTCAGATGTGCCAGGAGCTGGTCGCCGAAGTCCAGCAAGCTCGAGCCATGCGAGAGGTGCTGTGCTGCTTCGCCAATCCGGAAGGCCAGCAACGCCTGCGCCTCGACCAAGAGCTGCGCGCCATCGAAGAGGCCAACCGTCGCAGCGGGAGCACGCTGCGGATCTCGACCTGTTGGGCGACACGCATCGACGACATCGCCAATCGAGTGCTCGAGGATCGGCCCGACGTGATTCACTTCGCAGGTCACGGAGATCGCGGCGGTCTGTGGCTCGAGGGGACTGAAGGGCACCCGCAGCGGGTCGAAGTCGAGCCATTGATCGACTTGCTCGCGGGCTGTCCTCCTCGCTGCTTGGTCCTCAACGCCTGCCATAGCGCCGAGGCGCTGCGGGGTGCCGGGCCGATTCCCTACGTGATCGGAATGAGCGGCCCCAGCGTGGATGAGGGATCGATCCTGTTCTCGCGGCGATTCTATACCGCGCTGGCGCACGGCCGCGACATCGAGACTGCGTTCGATCATGCGTCCCATTGCCTGCGGGCTACCGGCTACGAAGATACCTGTCGGCCGCGGCTACTGTCTTGATCGGTCGTAAGGGAGTGGGATCAGACGAGGGCCGGGATACGTCCACCACACCCCAACCAGGATCGGGTTCGACTCGAGCACCCCGAGCTCCGCGTGGACGTCGGAATTCTCGGAGACGTTCGCCAGTTGCGTCCTGACTTGTTCGTCCGGGAGTGGGACCGAGCGATAGCTACCAAGCCCGGATCTTCCCTGGTCGTGCCAGCCCACCCCGGGGAGCTCGTCAGCCCGGAGCTCGTGAACCTCTGGCTCATCGACATGCAAGCAAGCAAGGACGAGACCCGCGCGGAAGCATGGCTCTTCTACATCATCGCGATCGCTTACTACTTCAAGATCGAGCCGGCGTTCTTGATCGTGGCGCTCGGTTCTTCGATGGAAGCTTGGTGTATACGCCAGATTCGGCAGCACAAGCGCCTGCGGGCCGAGGAGAACGTCCGGGTCATAGGACCCAGCACGCTTGCAGGGAAGTCACCTGCAAACCCGCGTATTGCGGCGGCCATGGCGCTTATTTACCGTCGCAAAGCCCACCGCAAGCTCGTCGAGTACACGGTCGACGGGTTGCGAAGCTTGCGCGGGCCAGACGACATCGACTACATCCGAATGGTCCTCGCGGCCATCGACCCTCTACTCGCCAAGGAAGTGACGAACAAAATGGAACGCGAATACGAAATGGGAGAGATCGA